>NZ_JTLB01000015.1:0-76606 GCF_000798975.1 Exiguobacterium sp. ZOR0005
GCCGGGTCCATATCGTCCTTGACCACTGCCTGAATCTTAACGGTGTCCCCGATCGTATACTCACCTTCCTCAATCGAATAACTTATCAGATTAGGTGCCTCCGTATCCTCCATCGCACTTCCTGTCATCTGAAACGAACTCATCACCAACATCACAACGATGAGTTGAGCTATCCACTTCTTCATCAATTTCCCTCTTCCCTATCTATATATGTAGACTTTTGAATGTTAATCCTATAAATCCCATATAAAAATATAGCATGTTTCTTAAAAACGGAATGACCTGTTTTTAAAAACGAGTGTATGATTGCAACAAAAAAAGAGTGAAGCCCCATCGCTTCACTCTTGCCTCACTGATAGTTCGCCATCGCCGTCACCGGATACTTCCCTTCCTCCCACGTATGGTCCGCTCGCAATGTCGCATCGGACACTAAGAAATAGTCGTACCCGACTTTCCCCGGCTGGTTCGGAACCGGATCGTTCCACGTTGTGTCCAAATGATACCATTCCCCGTCAAGCTTGACGAGGCTCCACGCGTGAAGACCAGTTTCGACTTCTCCTGAAATATATCGCGTCTCGACTCCGGCCGCTTCTAATAGAAGCAACGTCGTCAGCGCGTACCCTTCACAGACACCTTCCCCGTTGAACAATATCGAGTACGGTGTGTATGGGCTCGTTGCGCTTTCCAAGTTATACGCCGTGTTCAACACGACGAAGTCGTTCACGTATTTCACTTTCTCAAAGTCGTTCAGACCGATCGGCATCTCTTGAACGATGCGCTCGACGCGGGCCGCGATCTGATGAGCCTCTTCTGTCGTCATGTCGTACGTCAACTTCATGTCGAGGTCGACATAGCCACCGTGATCCCGATATTGACTCTCTCCGCCGCGCGACAAGCGAAAGACGTAGATGTGGTTCGCCTCGAGCCAGTCCCACGCGGCATCCATCGTCTCCTCAAAGTCTTTCGTCTTCCCGATGTAACGGATACTGAACGTTTCATCGAATCGGCTCATGTGATAGGCGAGTGCCATCCCGAGTTCCTCAGGTGAAGCAATCTGGCTCGGCAATTCGAACGTTTCATCAAGTATCGTGGCCGACGAACTTACCACTTGTCGCGAACCCGGCCACTCGATGATCTTCGCCTCTTGGTACGTCGCATATCCGCCGACCGCACTCACACCCAACATGATCAACGCCAACACGTTGCGTCCTGTCATCGCAATCGAAGACCAGACCGCCGAGCGTCGACTTTTGATTAACCGATTCAACTCATCGCTCACAAGTTGCTCCAATTCGGCTCGTTTCATCTTCACGTTCGAGTGGACTTGAAACACGACTTTTCGATAGATTGGATCGAGCAAGTCAAACTGTCGGGCCGGGTTATGTTCCGCCCGTTTCAATTCGTCGTCGATCGTTCGCAGTTCTCGTCGCAACGCCTGCTGAACGAGTCTTGTCGCACGCCCAGTTCGGAACAATAGTACACCCACTCCTCCGCTCAATCCCATAATCAACATATACATAATGATTTCCACGATAGCCGCTCCTCGCATTCTTCTTTACCAGTTAGAATATTTTTCCTACCCAGCATCCTCTATAAGTATATAATAACTTTATAAACAATATATGGAAGGTGTTGCGTGATGAACATTAATACATATTTGAAAGAATACGCCCACACACTACTCGGCGACGGCACACATGCCGCCCCGAACATTCCCGACAAAAAATTGAACGGAGCCATTAAAAATTATGCGGAGGACGCGCTTCCTGAACACGTTGTCGTCTTATACGATTCAACGCTCTTTAAGAGCGGTAAAGAAGGCATGCTGTTTTTAGGTGACCGCTTCTATTTCAAACCGTTGCTCGAGAAGCCGATTTGCGTCTACTACAAGGATTTGCAACGCGTCGATTTGGACCGTGAAGTCACATATAAGAACGATAAGCGAAAAGAAAAACTTCATATCGTCATGCACACAGAGAAATACGATTACAGTCTGTCTGACAAGCTTGCGACGTATAACGTCGAAGGCGTCGTCGAGCTATTGAACGGGATTTCCGCTTTGAAAGACAAGGAAGACGAGCTCATCAACGTCTCACAGGTCACCCCGCTCGCCGACTTGCCCGAGGCGTATAAGCTCACCTACTTAAAAGTCTTGGCAAACTTCACGTTCGTCGATGATCAACAGATTGATGCCGAAGAGTATAGCGAACTGATGTCGCTCGTCACCCGTATCCATCTCAGTTCGGACTATCGCTTGCAACTTCGGGGCTATTTGAGCAATCCGAATGAACACGAACCGACAATCGCATTGATTGACGAGTTACGCGACTTGTCAACGACCATCGACTTCTCGATTGTCGAGAAATCGTTGTTCAAAGACTTACTCTATCTATTTAAACTGAAGCGCCCGCTCTCGGCTTGGTTCGAGAACAAGTTTCTTGAAGAGTTGAAAGAAGTACTCTCAATCTCGCGCGAAGAAATCGAACTCATCACTAGCGCCATCCAAAGCGACGAGGACATTTTGACGTTCCGTAAAAACGATTCAGAGATCGCCAAATCGATGAAAGACTTGGCGGCGAAAGCAGCTGCAGTCGGCGTCCCACTCACCGCTATCTATTTATCAGGTTCGGTCGTCGGATTGAGCGCGGCAGGTTTAACGTCTGGCCTGGCCTCGCTCGGCATGGGTGGGCTTCTCGGCTTCTCGAGCATGTTCACGGGCATCGGCGTGTTGGTCGTCATCGGGGTCGGTACGTATCAAGGGTTGAAAAAAATCACGGGAATGAAAGACATCGAGAACAATAAACAGCGGGAATACATGCTGCAGGCCATCATCCGCAACACGCAACAAACGCTTAACTGTCTGCTCGAGGACATCAATGAGATCTCGAATCGACTCGTCGCTGCCATCCAGCATGGTAACGCCAACTCAGAAAAGATCAATCAGCTGTCGAACATGCTCCAAATGCTCAATGAGAGTGCTCAGTTCAGTGCCGACAAACAAGTCCACTCGCAGAAAGAACAGATCATCACGCAGCTCCCTTCGAAACTGAGCACGGTCCGTTTAGACGAGTTGACGTCAAAACCGACGTATCAGAAAATTCGTGACTACGTATATGCATGTTATACGCCAGAACCAGTCCAGCTCGATGACTCGACGTTCAGTTCCGAGGAAGAGCTCGTCTTGAAAGAGACGCTCACGCTCGACGAGTTGGACCAGTTACACGAATCGCTCCAAGCAATCGGCTACTTTGACATGTCAGGCGGCGGTCTGGCCGAGGTGACAGGTGGGGCGAAGCGTCTTGTCAAAAACGTCTTCGGTGACAAATGAACCGGTCCGAACAAAATCTAACCGATAAGGCGAAGGCGTTGCTCGCCCAACAACACCAAGCCACGAAAGCCGAACAACGTCTAGGTGACGTTCAGACGCATTTGAGCCAACTTGAAGGGAAGCAAGACGCGCAGTCTGAAGTGCTCGACCAGTTGTTCGAAGACATGATGCGGCTTATGAATGGACAGGCATCCCAAGCCGGGGCAACTCAGTTAACGTCACTCGCCGTCCCAACGTTTGAGGACCTCGAGCCGATTCATGTTTCCGACGTCTCTTGGGATGTGTACTTGGCCAACCTTGATATATACGCGACGAGACATGAAGTGACCGGGCTTGACGACCCGTTCGCCCATCTATTGACAGCACGGCAGAGGCACGACTTGGCGACAACGTTTAAAGAAGACTTTTTGCTGAAGGAAGCGGAATGTGACCGCTACGATTATATGATCGCGTCCTTCAGTGGCCTTGTCGCCGGCCTCATCGACAGTTTCTTTGTCGGTTCCCCGACGGACAGCAAACTCCAGAGTTGGTCAGACGAGAAAGTCGACAACGTCGTCATCAAGTTCGCCAACCTCGTCTGGAAACAAGACAAAAAGAACGGGGCCCGTCTCCGCAAACAACCGGATTCGATTGCGAGTGCCATCGGTTTTTTAGAGCGCCGTTTTAAAGTGAACTATGACGCGCGGTACGCGCGGGATTTGAAGATGGGTGAAGCGACACTCAATATGCGTCCGTCGGACCACCATTTGAAATCACTCGCCCACGCACCGGACATCATCGGCTTGTTCTTTTCAATTTTGGATCAATTCACGGGCAAGGCGAGCTTCATCTCGGACGGTCGCCTGCTTCGACTCGAACCGAAAGAAGACGGCACGCAGCGATTACAAGGCGGAAACCTATTAGCTAAGCTGTTCGCCGGGTTCGCCAACTGGTTCGGCCACCTCTTGTCTGACGTATCAGGATCGAGTGGGGTGCGCGGTCACGACAACGGTCGTCGTGGCGCCGGCATCCCGCTCCCGTTCTTTGAGCTGTTCCAATTCGCCGACTTCGGCCAAGTTTCGCATAACGGGAAGACGCTCTCGTTTGCCGACTTCTCGACGAAAGTGTTCGAGAGCGGGTATGATGCCCGTCACGGCGTGGCGATGGCGGTGCCGGTCGTCTTCAACGAACTCGTCATCCGCCTGCTCTGGGGCTTGAAGAGCCTGTTTTACCATAAGAACAGCTGGCTTGAATCGATTCCTGCCGGCAACAAACCGACGCTTCGGAAGATGCTGTTCGTCGGCCACGGTGCCCTCTGCCTGACCGACGGGATGGATGCCTACATCCGAAGCGGCAATGTCCCAATTTTATTTGCGACGCGCTTAAACTACGTCGCCTGGAGCCGTTTCGCATACGCCTCGATGCAAGAACTGAAGCATGTGCTCGGGAAAGACGTGTACGATTGGAAAGCGGTCGACGCCCATCTCGACCAAGAATGGAAAAAACTTAGCGGTGCATACTGACAATGAAGGAGTCCAATATGACATACTCACTTGATACCATCTTACAGCTTGAGAACACGCCCGAATTCAACAAACTCGATCAACAGTTCAATGCGTTCAACCCGTTCAAAGTACTCCGTGTCGCCAAATACGAGATTCGTCATTCGAACGTGCTCGCATGGTTGTTCGATCCAAATGAGAACCATCGACTCGATAGCGTTTTCCTGCGCAAAGTACTTACGAATCTCATCACGAAAGCAGACAATGAAAACAAAATCGATACGTTCGATTATTTATCGTTTGCCCATGCCTCTTTATCAGACGTTATCGTTCATCGAGAGTGGTCAAAAAATGGGATCGGCGCGATTGATTTGCTCATTGAGATCCCAACGTTGAACTTGATCTTATTCATCGAAAACAAGGTTCATTCCACTGAATCTGCAGGTCAACTCGATCGTTACTTAACGAGTGTGAAGGAATACTATCCGGATCGGAACGTACTTCCGGTTTTCCTGACCTTATCCGGTGACGCACCCTCTCACGAGGCGTATTGGATGTTGACGTATGAGGATGTGCTCGCCATCATCACACATGAACTCGAATTGAACCGGGCAACGATCGCCGATAACATTCACGACTTCTTGTCGTACTATGTCGCGCTCCTCGAAGAGCGACTCGTCGATGATGAGGCAACGATGGAGACGGCACTGCAACTCTACCAAGACTACACATCGGCGATTCATTTACTGTATGCGAACGCCAATCCGGCGAAGCAAAAACAAATCGAGCTCCGCCAAGCGGTCAACATGCTCGCCACGTTCGATGAAGCAACGAAGCATCATCTAAGGCTCATCTATGATCGAAAGCGACAAACGATTGACTACATCTTCAAAACCGGTGGTAATATCATTCCCCAAGCGTTTCTCGAGTTCGTAAGAGAACAGAACATCACGACCTACTCTGCACATACACGCGTCCCGCACTTTGTGATGGATGACTGGTTGCCTTCGTTACAGCACATGCATCGTTTGAAACGCTATTGGCTCAACTACGGCCTCATCATCTGGTTCGAGCGCAAAGGCAGTAAACGTCTCAAGCTATACGTCGAGGTCGGTCCAATCGACTATTCGGAACGACTCCCGCTCCTCGAGGCACTCGAAGCAAAAGACATCGCGTTCTTGAAGTCAGGAAAGCAAGAAGGGAAAAAGTTCACCCGTATCTATACCGAAACGGTCGACGTATCGGATTGGACGAACACAACTGCAGTTAAAGACGCGATGACGACATTGATTGACGCCCCCCCGTTCCATTCTTTCAATCTGACGGTGACCGATGTGTTGCGTTCGTTATATGATCAATCATCAGTCGGACTTTAATTTAGAATGACTCATGAATTTTATTTCGAAAGGGAAAATGATATGCCACCATCTTCATTTAATTTGCGTCCCCATCTTACCGTCGCAAACCGGATTTTTACGGACCGCGAAGAACATGCGACTGCATTTCATGAGGCACTTGCTACATACGATGCATTACGAAGAGAGCCGATGATTCTGAACTATTTCGGGCTTGGAGGGATTGGAAAAACTGCATTATTGCGCAAACTGACGGAGGAATTGGTTCAGTCCAATTGTGACGTGATGTATACACATATCAATTTCGAGAACACCGATCACCATCGCCTTTCCAGCGCATTACTTCAGATGAAAAAGGATCTTCATCAACGTTATAAGATTCCGTTTCGGAGCTTTGAACTGGCGTACTCGGTGTTTTGGAAGAAGTTGAACCCTGGCTTTCTTCCAAATGCTAAAGAAAGTGCCATCCCATTTTTGGACGAGGGCAGCCTGCTGGAAAAATTCATCTCTGAACTGGAGGTCGTCCCTTACTTCTCAATCGTTCCACCACTCCTCAAAAAGATTGAGGATGCATTTACAAGTCACCCTGTGTGGTCCAAGGAATCGAAAGCAATTCTCACAACGCTAGAAGATAAGTCTATTATTGAAACAGAGGACCTATTACTCCATTACTTTAAAACGGATATTTTACGCCACATCCATACATCACAACTAAGTCATCCATTCGTGATATTCTTTGATTCATATGAGTTGTTCTACCAATCTTCACAAAGACATCGTGGACGATCGTCTACCGCACTCAATTGGGTTCAACATTTAATTAAAACACTCCCGAGCATCATTTGGGTCGTCGGAAGTCGCGATAAAATGAGCTGGGAAGATGGACCTTCGGTAAGTACACATCAGTTAAACGAATTGCCGGATGATGATTGCTTGATGTTTCTACAAGCTTGCGGGATAGACTGTGAAGACTCGTTGCATGATATCGCGAGAATGAGCTACGGAGTACCATACTATTTAGATTTAATGGTTGATATGTATCAAAAATCCAATCAAAGCAAGTTCGTGGTCGACCCTCGCTCGAACTCACCGCTCGAAATCTCTAAAAAGTTTCTTGATTGCTTAGACTTGAACGAACGTGAAACGCTTAAAGTATTAGCTGTCCCTAATTTTTGGTCACTCGATCTTTACATTAAATTAATGAAAGAATTTAACACGGGATTTCCAGTCACGGCATATGACCACTTAATCACCTCGTCATTCATCCTCGAAGAGGAGCATCAAGGTTGGCAAATCCATCCGCTCATGCGGAAATGCCTGATAGAAGAATTGAAACAATCAAGTAACGGCTATTTCACACGTCGCATCCACTCATTCATGTGGGCATACTACCTTGAACAACTTGAAGATACAGCTCATCCACATCTCATCAACGACTTGTTTAAAGAAGCTTCCTTCCATGGCGCTCATTCGGAAGAGCTCGATGCGTATGTTGCTTGGATGATGGAGTACGTGAATCGTTATAAGTCGACCCGAGATGTAATAAGTATCGGTCAGGCGATTACGGACGCCATCCATAGTCTGTCCGACTCAAAGCAATTAGGGCCGCTTCATCGTCTAGAAGGAGATCTCTTGTTTTACCAAGGAGACTATCTAGCTGCCTTGGAGGTCTACGATGTTGCACTTCAACACCTTCTCGCGCTACCGTCAAACACATTATCGATTTTAGAGACCAAATCGAACATGGCTGAGATTTATATTCAAATGTCTCGTTACGATAAGGCCTCTCGTCTATTGGAAGAAATCATATCGTCCGATTCTGGCGATTATGTAGATATAGCCTATTTCAGTTCATTCTCGCTCTCGTACATTCGCCTCGGAAAGCTGAAGCTTCGTTACGATAAAGGCGACCAAGCCATCCGGCTCTATGAACTCGCGCTCGTCCACTGCGAGAAGGGGATCAGCTTACATCCAGGTTCGGCCACTCTCTACGCCAATATGGGATTGGCTTACGAAAAGTTGGGTGAGGCTTATGGCGCCGAGAAGTCACTTGTCCAATTCGAGGCCTACGTTCATTCCCTTCAAGCGTATGAACAGGCGATGCAACATGTAACGGATGAGAACGACTATTGGACGATAGTCAATTATGGGATGATGCATAAACGACTAGCTGAATATCACCAAGATCCCGAACTTAAAGATGCTCATTTCACAAGAGCCATTCAGATGTATAATCACGTGCTGAAAAAATCAAGTACGTTTGTAGAATGCTTAGAGAAAAAAGGACATGCCCTCGTCGATTACATGATTCACAAGATTGACGATGCTGATTTCGAGAAGGCTGAAATACTATTCCGCCAAGCTGTGAATGTGTTTGAAACGATTGAGCAACTGTCACCTTATCGCGCCAGCTCAAGAAATAGACACGCTTCGCTGTATACTCATTTTAGTAAAGGATTGATGAAGCAGCATAACTTTGAATCTGCATTGTCTCACTTACAACAGTCACTTCATCTTTATGAAAAAATGGTGGAGTATACTCCGGACTATATTTATTTGAACAATAGTCTCCAAAGAACCCATCAAATGTTAGGAGATGTGTATGATTGCTTAGGGGACGCCCTTCAATCGACGTCACATTACCAAATGTCCACCACGTATGACCAAGTCAACATCTCATAAAAATTAGGTGCCTATATTAAAAATGAAATAACAAAACAGAGCAACTTAATGTTTGGTGATACCACCATCCGATAAGCTGCTCTGTTTTTATTTACTCCACCCCAAACCGATACACCGTCCTCGAGTAATACAACTCCCCTGGATTCAGTTCAATCGACGTCGCCACCTCTGGATGGTTCGGCGCGTCCGGGAACGCTTGGGCCTCTAAACAAATCGCGCTATGCTTTTGCCGTCCTTCGAGCGTCACCGGCGTCTCTTCACTTAAGAAGTTCGCCGTATAGACGACCATGACCGGCTGGTTCGTCTCGACGTCCATGACACGTCCAGATACCGGGTCGTGGAGTCGTGTCGTCCCTTCCTTCAAGAGAAACGGATGATCCAGTCCACCAGCCTTCACGATCGCCTCGTCCTCGGACGTAATCGCCGCGCCGATCTCTTTCCCAGCCCGGAAGTCGAACGGTGTCGCATTGACCTCGAGCAACTCGCCCGTCGGCAATGACTCCTCATCCAAACGGGCCACGTGATCGGCCGGCAGTGTCAGCACGTGATCGTGCACCGTCGGCCGGCCGCCGAGGTTGAAATAGTTGTGGTGGTTCAAGTTGACCCACGTCCGTTCGTCCGTATCGGCCGTCATCGTGACGACGAGCGCATCGTCGTCCGTCAGTTCATACATGACTTTGAAGCGGACATTTCCCGGGTAACCTTCCTCCCCGTCCGGACTGAGGTACGTGAAGACGATCGCTTGTCCGTCGACGTCCATGTCCCAATACCGGGCCGTGATGCCCTCCTCACCGCCGTGAATATGATGTGGGTCCTCGCTTGGGGTCAAGGCCACCCCATCAATCTCGGCGTTGCGGATCCGTCCGGCGATGCGCCCGACGACAGAACCCAGATAGACCGGGTTTTCTAAGTATTGTTTCGGGTCACCGTACTTCAAGATGACGGACTCATAGTTCCCGTCCCGGTCCGGCGCCGTCAACTCGGTCATGGCGCAGCCATAATCGATGGCCGACAGGCGCATGCCGTTCGCGTTTTCAATCGTTGCTTGTTTCACTCGCTCACCTACTTCGACTAGTTTATCTGTTCATTCCCGTAGAAGGCGTGCCGTACTCCACTTTATCGACGTGGCTCAACAAGGAACGCATGAACGCATTGAAACGGGCCTGTCCGTCAGTCGTCTGTTTGAACACACCGGCGTTCTCGAGACATTTGACGAACTTGTCGCCGACGGCTTGCTCGACGATGTGGCGCGCGTCGCCCGATTTTTCTTTGAGCGACTCGGCCCACGCCTTATGCATGTCGGCTACGATGACGTCTTCCCCGTCCACGTAGCGGACGACTTGTTCGAGCTCGGTCTTCAGCCGAGCCGGCAAGACGGCGAGCCCCATCACTTCGATCAAGCCGATGTTCTCACGTTTGATGTGATGGACGTCGGCGTGCGGGTGGAAAATGCCGTCCGGATGCGCTTCGCTCGTCCGGTTGTTGCGAAGGACGAGGTCGAGCTCGTACCGTCCGTCCCGACGCCGCGCGATCGGCGTCACCGTGTTGTGGCGCGTCTCACCCGAATACGGAACGATGTCGCCGTCGGCGTACTCGCGCCAATGACCGAGCAGTTGGTTCGCAAGCATGACGAGTTGCTCTTTTTGCCGTGAACGGAGCCGGACGACCGACAGCGGCCAGAACAGCGTCTCAATCTCGACTTGGTCGTAGCGGTCCGAACGATACGTCTCGACGACTTTGGCGTCGTCCATCGCAAACCGGTAGCGGCCGGCCTGGTAATGGTCGTGCGTCAAAATCGAGCCGCCGACGATCGGCAAGTCCGCGTTCGACCCGGCGAAGTAGTGCGGGAACTGGGTCGTGAAGTCGAGCAGGCGCTCGAACGCCGCGCGGTCGATGACCATGTCGCGCACCTCGTTCGACAGCAGGATCGAGTGCTCGTTGTAGTACAAGTACGGCGAGTATTGGAACGACCACGCCTCCCCGCCGAGCGTGAGCGGGATGATGCGATGGTTCGCCCGGGCCGGATGTTTCAAATGTCCGCCGTACCCTTCGTTTTCAATCGCAAGCAACCCTTTCGGATAGTTCGTCTCCGGCGCCGGTTGCAGGCGGGCCCGGGCGATCTCGCGCGGGTCCTTCTCCGGCTTCGATAGGTTGATCGTGATGTCGAGCGTGCCGTAGCGCGTCGGCGTCTTGTAGCTGATGTTGTTGGCGATCCGCTTCGTTTGGATGTAGTTTGACGCCTGACTCATTCTATAGAAGAAATCCGTCGCCGCCGTCACGTCCGTCGCCCGGAGCGCCTCGAACGTGCTCGTCACTTCAGACGGCTTCGAGACGAACACGTCCATGACCTCGGCCATGAACCGATCTTTCTCCTCGAGCAAGTCTTCAATCAGCCCCGACTTCACCGCCTCGCCCGCGAGCGTCTCGAGTAAATCTGGGATCGTGTCTTGCGGCACGAACGTCGGCGCCTCGAAGTCGAGCTTATTGAGTTTCGCGAGGACACGGTTTCGTGAATAGATGCGGTCCTGCTCGGTGATGAGGCCGGCGTCAATCGCCGCGTTCACGAGCGCTTCAATCGTTGCGTCAATCATCGTCTCACCCCTTCCTTATAGCCATTCGGACGCGCCGCGTGCCAGTTCCAGGCGTCCGTTAAAATCGTCTCAATCGTCGAACGTTCCGGCTTCCAGCCGAGGACACGTTTCGCCTTGTCCGGTGACGCGATCAGCATCGCCGGGTCTCCGGCGCGACGTTCGCCCGTCTTGACCGGGATGGCGTGACCGGTCGTCCGGCGGGCCGCCTCGATGATCTCGAGCACCGAGAAACCGGTCTCCGTTCCGAGATTGAACACATCGCTCGCACCGTCCGCTTCCAAATAGTCGAGGGCGAGCACGTGTGCGTCGACGAGGTCGGTGACGTGAATGTAGTCGCGGATGCACGTGCCGTCCGGCGTCGCATAATCATCACCGAAGACGGTGATCGCCTCGCGCTGACCGTTCGCGACTTGGAGCACGAGCGGGATGAGGTGCGTCTCCGGCGTATGGTCCTCACCAATCTCACCGGACGGATGGGCACCGGCGACGTTGAAGTAGCGCAGTGCGACGAAACGGATGCCGAAGGCGCGGTCGCACCATTTCATCATCGTCTCCATCGCGAGCTTCGTCGCCCCGTACGTGTTCGTCGGGTTCGTCTCGGCCGTCTCACGGATCGGCATCTCATCCTGGTCGCCGTACGTCGCGGCCGTCGAGGAGAAAACGATGCGCCCGACGCCGTGCTTCCGCATCGTCTCGAGCAACACTTGCGTGCCGAAGACGTTGTTGTCGTAATACTTTAGCGGTTCGTCCATCGACTCGCCGACGAGTGAGTTGGCCGCGAAATGGAGCACGTCCGTGATTGATTCACGGCGGAACGTCTCGTCCATGAACGCCCGGTCGCGGATATCCCCTTCATAGAAGGTCACCTCATCCGGCACCGACTCGATATGGCCGGTCTGTAAGTTGTCGATGATGACGACGTCACGTCCGCGCGCGAGCAAGGCGCGGACCGCATGGGAGCCGATATAACCGGCCCCGCCGACGACGAGTACACTCATTTCACTTCCTCCTCTACCAGTTCATGGGCGCCGTCCCCGACGGACGCGATATAACAAGTCGGCGCGTAGCCAATCTCCGCTTCATACACGGTCGATACGGCCTGAATGACCGCCTCGGTCGCCGCCTTCTCGACGATGGCGATGGCGCAACCACCAAATCCAGCCCCCGTCATGCGGGCACCGATGACACCGTCACACTGTTGTGTCGCCGCGACGAGCGTGTCGAGCTCGATCCCGGTCACTTCATAGTCGTCTCGTAGCGACGTGTGCGACGCGTTCATGAGTTCACCGAACGCCTCGAGCCGTCCTTCTTCGAGCGCGGTGAAGGCGAGCTTCGTCCGCTCGTTCTCGGTGATGGCGTGACGTGCCCGTTTTCGGAGCGGGTCCGGAAGTAATCTGCTGACCGTCTCGAACTCGGCGGTCGACAGTTGGCCAAGTGCGTCAATCGCGAAATGGGATTTCAACAGTTCAAGCGAGCGGTCGCACTCGGCGCGGCGCTCGTTATATTTCGAGTCGGCGAGTTCGCGGCGCTTGTTCGTGTTCATGATGACGATGTCATAGCCGTCGAGTTTGATTGGTGCGTAGTCATGATGAAGCGTGTCGCAGTCGAGCAGGATGGCGTGGTCCGCCTTCCCCATGCCGATCGCAAACTGATCCATGATGCCGGAGTTGACGCCGATGAAGTCGTTCTCGACGCGTTGGCCGAGGCGGACGAGGTCGAGTTTGTCTAGGCCGAGCCGATATACGTCATTGATCATGAACGCCGTGACAAGTTCGAGCGAGGCCGACGAGGACAGGCCCGCCCCGTTCGGGATGTTGCCGGCGAGGAGGAAATCGAACCCGCCGACTTCGTGCCCGTCCCGCTTCAAAAGCGCGACGACCCCTTTCACGTAGTTGGCCCAGTCGTGTGCCGCCGTGTAGGCGTCATCTGTGAGCGGGAACGTGACGACCCCGACGTCCTCGAAATTGAGCGAGTAGACGCGGATTAAGTCGTCCTCCCGCCTCCGCACGAGTCCGTATGTGCCGAACGTGATCGCGCACGGGAAGACGTGTCCTCCGTTATAATCCGTGTGTTCGCCGATCAAGTTGATGCGGCCCGGTGCGAAGAACGTGCGCTCATGCGCCGCTCCGAACACAGTCTCGAACTGGTCATACAGGCGTTCTAAATCAAATGAAAGCATACGGCTCCATCCCTTCCATCGCTCACGCCGGGCGAATCACCAGGCAGTAAGCGTCATAGTCTATGTGTTGTGTGAGTGTGATCCCTTGTTGCATCAAGTAACGGCCGCTTAACGCTTTGCCGTCATACGAGTACGTCTTCTCCGGGTCGAGCCCGGCGAGTTTGACGCGGAGTTTGTTTCGCCCGTAGTGCCGCCGGTCGGCGTTGACGAGGGCGACGTAGTCTTCCCCGTCCGTGTAGCCCATCGCGTGGAAACCGTCCGTCTTGAGCGAGGCGAGACGGTAGCTCGTCCCGTGTTGCACGAGCGGGCGGATCGACTTGTACGTCTCGATCCATCGCTTCGACTCGGCCAAGTCCTCATCGCTCCATTCGAGCAAGTTGCCACCGATGCCGAGCGTGCCTTGCATCGCGCTGACGAACCGGTAGGCGAGCGGCAAGGCGCGGGCGTTCAGCCAGTTCGGCGCGTCCGTCACCCAACAGCTCATCATCTTGGCGTTGTAGGCGTAAGAGAATCCTTCTTGAATCGCGAGCCGGTCGAGCGCGTCGGTGTTGTCGCTCGTCCATACTTGTTCGACGCGTGTGAGCACGCCGAGGTCAATCCGTCCCCCGCCGCCGGCACATGACTCGAAGGCGACGCCCGGATGTCTTTCCCGGAGCGTATCGAGAATGCGATAGACGGCCTCGGTGTGGCGGAGCCACAGTTCTTTCGCGTCACGTAACCGCGGGCTGTCGGGCTCCGAGAAAGCGCGGTTCATGTCCCATTTGATGTAACGGATCGCGTGTTTCGAAAGCAAATCGTCCAACAGACCGGTCACGTGCGCCTCGACCTCCGGGAGCGCCAAGTTCAACACGAACTGGTTACGCGACGTCGTCGACGGCCGTCCGTCCGTGTGGTAAATCCAGTCCGGGTGGGCCCGATACAAGTCGCTGTCCGGGTTGACCATCTCCGGTTCGACCCAGAGGCCGAACTGGAGGCCTTTCTCCTCGACGTAACGGATGAGCGGGTCGAGCCCGTTCGGGAACTTCTTCGTGTTGACGTGCCAATCGCCGAGCCCGGCCGCGTCCGAGTGACGCTCGCCGAACCAGCCGTCGTCGACGACGAACAGTTCGCAGCCGATCTTCGCCGCCTCATCGACGAGCCGCTTCTGCCCGTCCTCGCTGACGTCGAAATATGTCGCCTCCCACGAGTTATAGAGGACCGGGCGGAGCGTCTCGCGCGTCGCCTCTGGCATGATGACGTCGCGCTCGAAGTCGTGCGCGTTCCGGCTCATGGCGCCGAAGCCTTGTTGTGTGTACCCGATATAGCCAGACGGCGTCGTGAACGCCTCGCCTGCCTGGAGCGTCTTCGCGAAGTCGAACGGATTGAGCCCGCCCGTCACTTGCGTGAAGCCGAACTGGTCGCGTTCGAAATGGATGGCCCAGTTGCCGGAATGGCCGAGGAAGCCGTAGATGACTTCTCCGTGCGTTTCCGTCGCCGCGTCGTCCAAGGCGAACCACGGGTTGCTTTGATGGCTCGTTAGACCGCGGCGGCTCTCAATCGTCTTCTTGCCCGGAAGCAGCTCGCCTTGTTGGAGCTGGAACTCGCCCGTCCACAGCCCACTGAAGTGGCTGAGGCGGAGCGTGCGGTCGATGAGGCCGAGGCTGAACGATTGGACGCTCTCGAGCGTCGTCTCTGCTTCCGCCTTGACCGTCATGTTGCGCTCGATGATGTCGTACGCCGTATACACCGTGAAGTGGAGCGTCACCGTCAGCCGTTGAATCGAATCGACCAAGTCGAGCTCGAGCGTGTCGCCGTCGATGCGGGCGTCTTGAAGCGTGAAGGCGTGCAGGCGTTCACCCGAAGTCTCGCTCTTTAGCGTCGGCTCGGTGTAGACGAGGTCGCCGAACGAGGCGAACTCGTACGCGGTGACGCCTTCTGGTGTCTCGAACGACGAGTGCAGGACGCGCGCGTCCGGCAATTCGGCGTAGTCGGATTCATGCAGCCGGCCACCAAGATATTGATGGACGAGCCGGCCGCGTGCGTCGACGTCGAACACGTAGGCAAGGCCCTTCCCTTCGATCACGAAGCGGTCGTCGAAGTGGTAGATCATACGCCCACCTCCTGCTTCAAGATGACGACGTCGAGCGGTTCGAGCTCGAGCTTCCCTGAGACGGCGTCCCCGTCGAGCGTCTTCCAGTTCCCGGTCACATCGACCGATGACGTCAATTCCGTCGAATGGTTTAGATAGAAGCGGATGACGTAGCCGTCGCCGTGGCGGTCGACTTTCTCGACGTCGTCCGGGAGGCGCTTCGCGTCGATACCGGCGCGCGTGAGCGCCTCGTTGTAAATCGTGTCGAGCATCGCATCGTCGACCGACGAGCCGATGTACGTCACGTCGCCTTTGTCCGAGTGGCGCGTGACGGCGGCCGTCCCTTGATAGAATGCCTGCCCGTACGTCGCGAGCACCTCGGCGCCAACGGGCGTGATCAAGTCGCACCAGATGTTCGCCGTCGACACTTGATCGCCGAGCTTCACCTCGTTCGACTGGACGGCTTGGAGGCTCTCGTACTCGTCGACCTCGATACCGGCGTATTTGGCGAACTTGCCTGGAAGCGTCAAGTTGTGGCACCGGTTGAGCGGGTCTTTGACGCCGGTCCGGTACGTGAAGATGACGTTGCCGCCACTCTCTAAGTAGTTGATTAGCGTCGCGTCGAACGTCTCATTTCCGAGGAAATAGAGCGGGACGACGACGAGTTTGTAGTTGTCGAGCGCGTCACCCGGGAAGACGATGTCCGTGTTGACGCCTTGGCGGACGGCCGCTCCGTAGAAACGGACGAACTCTTGTTTGAAGTTGAACGCGTCCGAGTGCGGCTGGTGCGTCCACGCCCACAGGTTCTCTTGGTCGTAGTAGACGGCGACGTCGGCCTTATATTCGGCGGCGTTGATCATGTCGCCGTGCGCGTGCAATTCCGACATGACGTGCTGCACTTCCTTGAACTTCCGTTTCGGCTTGCCGTCATGGTCGATGATGCCGTGGCAGAACTCCTCGGTCCCGAAGTCGGCGGCCCGGAAGCGGAAATAGACGATCGCCTCGGCGCCGCGGGCGACGGCCTGATGCGTCCAGAGCCGAATATGGCCCGGGCGCGGCAAGTAGCCGATGCGGCTCCAGCCTTGGGCGCCGCTTAGCTGTTCCATCACCCAGAAGCCTTTCCCTTGTTTCGACGAGCGGCACAAGTCGTGGTCGTGCGCCGTCTTCTCGAACCGGTTCGGCTCCGGCAGTCCGCCCCAGACCGGATAGTTGTCGAACGAGACGTAGTCGAGGTCTTGGGCCATCTGTTGCTGGTTGATCGCCATGTCGCTATAGACGAGGTTGTGCGTGATGAACGCGTCGTCATGGATGAGCGGGCGGAGCGTGTCGACTTGGAGCTTGTTGAACGAGCGGTACGCGTCCGAGCAGAAGCGGTCGAAGTCGACGAGGAGCGACGGGTTGTGTTCTTGGAACACGGTGCGAGGGACCGGAATCTGTGTCCATGCCGTGTACGTATGGCTCCAGAAGACGGTCCCCCAGGCGGCGTTCAACGCGTCGAGCGTCTCGTAGCGCTCCTGTAGCCACGTCTGGAACGCGACTTGGTCGACATCGCCGTACGAGCGGTCCGATTTCTCATGGCCGTACTCGTTGTCCGTCTGCCAGCCGATGACGCGCGGGTGTTTGCCGTAGCGCTCGGCCATCTTTTGCGTGATGCGTTCGCAATACTCGCGGTACACCGGGCTGTTCACCGTATAGTGGCGACGGGCGCCGAAGCTGATGCGGACCCCGTCCGCCGTCACCGGCAAGATGTCCGGGTGCGCCTCGATCATCCATGCGGGCGGTGTCGCCGTCGGCGTGCCGAGGATGATGTCGAACTGTTCGCCGAACGTTTCGACGACCTCGTCCCAAAACGAGAAGTCGAACTCGCCGTCGGCCGGCTCCATCATCGTCCATGCGAACTCGGCCATGCGGATGACGTTGACGCCAAGCTCTTTCATCAAGCGGACGTCCTCACCCCAAAGGGCGCGGTCCGTCTGTTCTGGATAGTAGTCTACTCCTAAATACATTGCATTCACCTCAATCGATTATTTGACCGCCCCTGACGTCATGCCTTTCTGTAAGAAGCGTTGGAAGAAGATATAGAACACCATCGTCGGCAAGCTGATCAAGACGAGCGAGGCGTATAGTTTCCCTGGGTCGCCACCGAGCGCTTCCGTGAAGAACGTCGGCGCCATCGTCACCGTCTGTTTCGCCGGGTCCGTCATGAACGTGAGCACCATCAAGTACTCGTTCCATGAGTTGAGGAAGGCGTAAATCGTCGCCGTGGCGAGCGCGGGCTTGGCGAGCGGCATCATGATCTTATAGAAGATCTGTAATGTCGTCGCCCCGTCGATATGGGCCGCTTCCATCAATTCGTTCGGTAACTCGTCGAAGTAGCTCTTGATGAGCATTAAACCGAACGGGAGGAAGAACGCGACCTCGGCGCCGATCAGTCCCCAGTAGCTGTTCAGTCCGTCGAGCGTCCGCAGCGTGAAGAAGAGCGGGACGATGAGCGACGCGACCGGGAGCATGAGGCCGGCGAGGACGAGGTTGAAGAGCAGCCGTTTCCCGGCGAACTCGAGCTTCGAGAAGCCGAACGCCGCGAAGGCGAGGAACGTGATCGAGATCGTGATCATGAAGAACGCGACGAAGAAACTGTTGAAGACGAACTGTGGGAAGTTCGGGTTCTGTAGCGTCGCGATATAGTTGCTGAACCCGTTCACCCGGAGGCTCTCCTTGAACATGACGAAGATCGGGAACAGCCAGATGACGGCCATGAGCGAGAGGCCGATATTCGTCAGCCATCTGCCTTTTTTCGTTTGAATTTCCATGTGTGGGCCTCCTTAGTCCATTTTCTTCTGTACGCGTGTCTGGAAGTACGTGATGCTGAGCGCGATGATGAGCAAGATGACGGCGATGGCGCTCGCGTAGCCGACCTCTTGGTGGAGCATCGATTTCCGGAACAAGTACGTCGAGATGACCTCGGTCGAGTTACCCGGCCCGCCCTGCGTCGAGATCCAGACGATGTCGAACGTCTTCAGTCCGCCGATGACCCCGAGGATCGTCAGCGTGAACGTCGTCCCTTTTAAGTTCGGGAACACGACGCTCCAGAGCGTGCGCCAGAAGCCGGCGCCGTCGATGTTGGCCGCCTCGAACACTTCACGCTCGATGGCGAGCATCGCCATGTAGTACATGATCATCGACGAGCCCGTCCATTGGAAGATGTTGATCAAGATGATCGAGTAGAGGGCGACGTCCTGGTCGCCGAGCCAGTTCTGGGCGAGCGAGCCGAGACCGACCGACCGCAAGAATTCGTTGATGTAGCCGAACTGGAAGTCATAAATCTGCGAGAACGCCGCACCGAGTACGACCGGGCTCAAGACGACTGGGAAGAAGAACACCGATTTGAAGAACGTCCGGCCGGCCCCTTTCGTGTGGAGCAAGTACGCCAACACGAGACCGATGCCCGCTTGGATCGTCACCGTCAACACCGTGAAGATGCCGGTGTTCTTCAACGCGCTATAAAATTCCGGGTCGCGGAACATGCGGGCGAAGTTGTCGAAGCCGATGAACACTTTCTCGAACGAGATGCCGTCCCATGAGAAGAGCGAATGGTAGGCGTTATAGAAAATCCCGTAATAGATGAACGCCATGACGAACAGGACGGTCGGGGCGACGAACGCCCAACCGACGAGGTTCTTCTTCATCTGTGCCTTCTTCCGGACCGGGTCGGGCTGTTTCGGCGGCACGTTCAAACCGGTCGGCCGGCCGTCTTCCTTCAATTCGGTAGGTTGTTGCATAAGGTTCCCTCACTCTCTTCAAAGAATCGAGCGCCAGCGAGACTGGCTACTGGCGCTCGGATGATTATTTACCTTGGTCGGCGATCGCTTGGATGCGCTCGAGCGCCTGTTTGGCGTCTTGGCCGGCGGCGATGTTTTGAAGCTCTTTGCCGAGCGTGTCATAGACGCGTGGGTCACGGATACCGCGGCCCGCGACGGCGTTCTTCACCGTCTCGTTCAAAATCTCATACGATTCGCGTTCGACGTCGTTCGTGAACTTGTCCTCGTAGTCGACTTCGATGTCTGCAATGGCCGGTGCCATCTCGAACTTCTCCATGTAGAGCGACTGGCCCTCACCTTGTGTCATATAGGCGATGAATGCGGCCGCGCCGTCTTGTTGCGCTGACTCTTTGTTCACGCCGAGCGCCATGTCGATTGAGGCGATGACCGGTTGCTCCGTGCCTCCGGCGAGGTTCGGGAGCGGGACGAAGCCGATCTCGTCTTCGAAGTTGTTCCACTTGTCACGCTTCTCGACCGTCGTCATCGAGTGGGCTTCCCACGAGCCGATGACCCACATCGCGACTTTCTGGTCGAAGAAGTTGTTCATGCCGTCCATGTATGTCGCAAGACCCAAAGCGCCTTCTTGGAACACTTTGTCGGCGAAGAGGCTCTGCCAAAGCTCGGCCGTCTCGACCATCTCGTCGTCCGTCCACTGTGCTTCGCCTGCGAGCACTTTCTGGATGTAGCCCGGTGCGACCTGGTGGCTCAAGACGTTGAACACGTCCGTGCCGACCCAGGCGTCTTTCGCGCCGAGTTGGAGCGGGATGATGCGATCGCCACCGGCGTTGATCGTCTCGATCGCCTCGACCGTCTCGTCATACGTCTTCGGCGGTGTCACGCCGTACTTGTCGAGAATCGTCTTGTTGTACATGAGGTACGCCTGGCCCGTGAAGCCGACCGGCACCGCCATCTGTTCGCCGTCGACCGTCGTCTGTTCGACGCCGAGCTCGATGAACTTGTCTTGCCAGCCTTCACCGGCCGCTTTGTCCATGTAGTCTTTCGCCGGGACGAGGCGGTCTTTGTATTGCGGGATCATCGGTTCTTTCAAGCCGATGACGTCCGGGCCGTCGCCGCCGAGCATCGCGACTTGGAGCTGCTGCTCATAGTCCTCGAGGCGCTTGAACTTGACGACGTAGTCGTCTTGCGATTCGTTGAACGCCTCCGCGAGTGCCTCGCCGACTTCCGGTTGTGGAGCCCAGCCCCACCAGTTGATGATCGGCTTGCCGTCTTCCGTTGTGGCGGCCGCCTGTTCCTTGTCGCCGCAGGCTGCGAGTAGCGATGAGAGGACGAGTACAGATGATGCGAGTGCGATGGTCGATTTCTTCATGGTCATTCTCCTTTGAATGTGTAGTCACGCCACGAGTCGGTGGCATAGTTCCCGAATGAGTGGTGCCGGCATCGGCTTGTCGCCGAGCCGTGTCAACGTATAGGCAATCAGTTCGATATCGAGTTTCGGCCCGTCTATATATGGCCCGACGACATATAAGTCCGCCCCGAACGGCAGCGCGTCTTGCTCCTTCAAGCGCCAGAGCAACAACTCGAACAACCCGTCCGCTTCGTCCGTCCTCGCGTCGCGCGATAAGTTCGACACGCGGAACAAGCGAATGTCCCGGGTCGCCTCGTCATAGAGCCGGAAGATGCCGTCTCGCCGCGAGCGGGTGATGACGATGTCGGTGCCAGTGCCTGTTAGCGCTTCCATTTCGCTAAACGTTGAACCGTCCCGACTGAAGATGCGGGTCGCCCCGTAACGGCCGAATATGTCGTGAAACTGGTCTTTCAATGGTGTCTCTTTTTGCATCATTACCCCTCCAGACGTGTTCCCGAGAGTGTCACCCCTTTCTTAGTAAATTAAATTTATTATCTAACTACAAACACACTATAGCACACCGCTTAAAATCTTGTAAACGCTTTCTTCGAAAGAAATGAAAAATCGCCTTTCCAAGTTAGAAAGACGATGCGTGGCTTCATTGGATTTCCCGGAACAGCTGGTTCGTGATCAAGGCCGCCGCCCCGAGCGCGCCGTGGTCGGCGTTCCATGGGACGACGCGGATGTCGGTCTGACGAGCGTCGATTGTGAGCGCAGTCTGGGCGACCCGCTCCTGGATGTTCGCGACGACGTTCGGCGCATAGTTGAACAGCGGCCCGCCGAGGAGGATCCGTCTCGGGTTCAACAGATGGATCATGTTGAGCGTGGCGATACCGATAAATTCCCCGGCCCGCTCGTACAAGGCGCGGACGTCCGCGTCATCCTTCACTCGGTCGCGGAGCACGTCGAGCGTCAAGTCGTCGTTCGACTGGAGCGCCTCGTTCAAGATGGCCCGTTCCCCGGCGACGGCCTCTAAGCAGCCGCGGTTGCCGCACGAGCAGATCGGCCCGTCGAGCATGATGCGCATGTGGCCGATCTCTCCGGCGATATGGTGCTCCCCGTCAATCAGCTCCCCGCCGTGGACGTAGGCGCCGCCGATGCCGTAGCCGGCGTACACGTAGAAGAACTCGTCGATGCCGATCGCCTCGCCGAAATACAGCTCACCGAGGGCGAGCGTCCGGACGTCGTTCTCGACGAAGACGTTCTGTTTGAGCCGTGTCTCGAGCTCCCGCTTGAGCGGGATGTCGTGAAGATGGAAGCGTGGCGCGAACAAGACGACGCCGTCGCCGGCCTCGACCATCCCGTGAACGGACACCCCAAGTCCGATCACGTCGCCTGCCGCCTTGCCGGCGAGTTCGATGTAGAGCGTGACGATTGCCTCGATGAACTCGTCGTTCGTGTCGAACCGTTCGTCGTGCCACGCCTCGCCGAGCAGTTCCCCGTGGATGTTCGTGACGACGCCGTGCAGCTTGCGCTGCGTCGCATCGATGCCGATGACGAAACGGTCGCTCGCCGCGAGTTCGAGCATGATCGGCCGACGCCCGCCGCTCGATACGCCGAGCTCACGCTCATTGATCAACCCTTCTTCTTTCAGTTCGTTGACGATGTTCGAGATCGTCGGCTTCGTCAAATTCGTCTCTTTGGCGAGCTCGACCCGGGACACCGGCTGATGGAGCCGGATGAGCCGGAGGATGAGCGAGCGGTTATACGTCCGCATCCATTTCGAGTTCCGTGGTGTCGTCTTCCCCATAACTGTTCCACCCATTTCTGTGCTTTTCATAAATTGTATCATTTTTTCAAACTATATTTTGAAATTGGTTCACCAATAGTGAGAGATATAAATACTTTTCTTCATGTTTATCTTATACAAGATTACCTATGTGCCTCCTCGAGTCTCACTATTAACTCTTTTTTAATATTATCAATGTGTTGAAACATCTCTTCTCTACCCTCTTTATAACTTTTCCAGATATTAGAATCAAATAAATCGAGAAGAGAATCGTATATACTTTCGGAATTTTTTGTGAAACTTGATAACCCTAAATAAATCGACATCGTTTTTTGGAGATCCTCTTGAGATATTAAAATTTCTTCCATATCAGATACAAATTCAATATCTTTTTTAATTCTTGTAAAGAGCACACTAAGCAATCCGTCAATAGCATAATCCTTTAAAAAGTAATCTTCACCATCTCTACCTCTGTCTGGTTTTTCTTCTGTGAATTCGAAATCAATGTTTTCAATTATATATGTACGTAATGTGGACTCCAGACCTTCATCTTCATTTATTTTACAGTGTTCAGATAAAACTTTATTTATTTGAATTTTGTTGTGTTTATTCAGACTGTGCCAATCTCTACTTCGCTTCAACTTGTTGAGGTCTAAAGCAATAGTACTAATGCTAGATTTTTTTAAAGTAGTTATAAGTTCAATATATATTTCCTTATTTGATAAAAATATATCCTGTTTTCTTTCTTCTTCCCTTTTCTGTTGATCCCATCTCATGGTAGAAAAAACTCCCATGACCCCCAAGAATGAACCAATGATACTACCCCAGAACCCTATCCAGTTGCTGTTCGAATACACAGTCCATACTATAAACGCTACAACTGCCAGTGTAATCATAATCAATAATGAAACGATTCTATAATCTTTTAAAAAATTAATGGCTTTAATCTTCATTTACCCTCCATAGTTCTAAATTTATCTTTCTGCATTAAACTATCTGACTTCAGTCGCAACGATACTGTCAAAGAAGTCCCGAACGTGATAGTCATGCGGATACGCAGACAACTCCTTCGCATAGGCGAAGTCGCCGAACAGCTTGTTCATCGTCATGTTCTTGTCGACGAGCGTACTGATGATCCCGTTGAAGAGCCCCGTCGTCCGGACGTGGTTGCCGTGGACCGAACCAATCGTCTTCACGAGCTCGGACGTACAGACGTAGTCGGCGTTTTGCGGATGGAACGTGCCGTGATCTTCATGGATGATGAGGAGTGTCAAAAACTCCGCCAGGTTGTCGACGTGGATCATGCTGCGGCGGTTCGTATAGTCTGGGAAGAGCGGCACTTTTCGCGCGAGCCCGGCGAGTTTGATGTAGTTCCCTTTCGAGCCCTTACCGTAAATCATCGGCGGACGGACGTTCGCGACGAGGAAGTTCTCGTCCGCGAGTTCCTCAAGTTTTTTCTCGGCCTGGAGTTTACTGTTGCCGTAGAAGTTCGTCGGCTTCGGTTCCGTGTCTTTCGTGATCATCTGGGCGTTCGAAGCATCCCCGTACACAATCATGCTGCTCAGGAAGATGAACTGTCTTACGCCGTCTCGCTTCGCCTTCGCCGCGACCTCGGCCGTCAAATCGGTGTTCACTTTATAGTACAAGTCTTCCATACTCTTGTCCGTCGAGACGTGGGCGATCCCGGCCGCATGGAGAATCACGTCATACCCAACGAATGACTTCTCTTTCCATTCCCCGTTCTTCATCCCGACCGTATCGACTTGAATGTCGTCCGCATAGTTTGCCTCAATCCACTGTTTGAACGTATTGCCGACATAACTGTTGGCGCCTGTGATTAATACTTGTCTCAACGTCCTGCCTCCTCATAAAAAAATACAACCGTTCCAGCCGAAGGCATGAAGCAGTTGTCTCTCGTTGTTTTGATTTTACCATAATCCGTCATTTCATGGCGTACTATCCTGGGGTGATCGCAAGTAAGTGTCCCATGATGAGACTCCCTCACGAACGCACCCCCTTGTCCCTTTAAATATTCATCGATATTCGACATGGAACAGCGCCCTTATCGCACATAAGCCCGGGGCTTGTTTGAGATATCGGCTTACAATTGAGAGATGGAGCCGAGAGGCGTACGTACAGCAACACCTAAAATTTGAATATCGATGACTATACTCGAATTAACCTAGGAAAATCAACAGAGCGCTCGGAAAAGAATTGCCACATGAATCCGATTGATGATCAAATCGTTGAATGGGAACCGATGATCCATTACGTGATCCGCCATCTCCACATCCACCCGAACGAACAAGAAGACTGCGCCCAAATCGCAAGGATCGCGCTATGGGAGGCGTTGAACCGCGGCTGCACGTTATCGAAGACGTACTGCTTCCAACGGATACGGGGCGCCATCCTCAACCACCAACAAAAGAACGCCCGACACTTGAAGCACGAGGTCGCGGCCGAACGCATTCCGGAACAATGTATGACGTCCGAGCGTCGTCTCTTCGACTGGCTCGATGAACAACGGGTGTTGCTGTCACCACGCCATTTCGAGCTCCTCTGCCACTTGATTGACGGGACCGAGCAGACGCTGCCATATTCCGCGAGCCGGTTGCGGGCATATAAGGCCGACGTCCAACGGGAACTGCGAGAGGCAATCAACTTGAAGGAGTGAATGAGATGAAACGAGTATTATTGAACGAAGCGATCGACCTGTACTTGCAAGATATGACAGAACGAAAGGAGTACCCTGCGACGACGTTGAAGAGCACACGAAACACGTTACGGAGCTTTGCCCGGTATGCGACCGAACGCGGTGCCATCTACATCCAGGACATCACCGAGATGGACTATGCGATTCCGTACAAGAAACAGTTGAGCGGGAAAGCCGACAATACAATCCGTTCGTATATCATGCGCGTCCGCGGGCTGTTCACGTTCGCCGTCGAGCAGCGTTGGATAGAGCAGAACCCATTCAGTCGAATCATCACGCGGGAAGGCGTCACCGAACCACCGACGATCATCAGCCGCGATCAATTGGATGTCGTATTGTATCACGCCAAAAACTATACGCTCTATACGATCTATCTCGTCGGGGGCGATGCCGGACTACGAATCAGCGAGATTCTGAACTTGGAGCTCAATCACATCAACTTTGAAGAGCGCTTACTCACCGTCATAAAAGGCAAAGGCGGCAAGACGCGCGTCGTGCCGATGACGCAGCGGCTCACGAAAGAGTTGAAGCTGTATATCGACGTCCGGCGCCCGAAGACCGGAAACTCGAACAACATCTTCTTGATGCCGACAGGACGCGTCGTCCAGCCGGGCTTCGTGAACAAAGACCTGAAAGATATCGCGGCCGAACAGTTCGGTCTGCATCTGACGAGCCATATGTTGCGCCATAGCTTCGCGACGACGCTGTACGAGCAGAGAAAGGATATCGTCGGCGTTGCCGAGTTACTCGGACACAAGTCAATTAGTACGACTGAGCGTTACCTTCATGTGTCGAGAGAACGAACACGTCAGTTGATTGAAGGATTGAATAAAAAATGATTAGTTAAATACAGCAACATGCGGTGCAATATTGTAATGACTTTTACAAAATCTCGATGAACGACAACGAGCGACCATTTTAAAATGGTCGCTCGTGAAGCTTTTGTGAGAATCTAATCAATACACTAATAGATTATAGATAATAATAGATGTAATTCACATAATTACATCTATGAAATAATACTACTTACAACTCTAAACTACTTACAACTCTAAACTTCTTAATATTGTTACTTCTTTTTCTTTAGATTCTAGTAAATGGTACTCTGAATACATTAGTAACATAGCCACACCCATGACAGTCGACTGTAAATAAGGATTGAATAACCCTGAAGATAAAAGTAAAGATATTGAAATCAAGCTCTTGTAGTTTATTTTAAAATTTTTATTTAAATATAGAAGAATCAAGGTGACCAATATTATAAAAGCTGGAAATCCGAATTTAAATACCATTGATAACCATTGTAATTCATAAATATATTCTGTTCTTATATATTGACTACTATAACTTCCTATTCCTGCTCCTAAAAATAAGTTCTCTGATATCATTTTTACAATCGCTTCAAACTGCTCGTTCCGAATCCCATCCGATGAAATATTATTAATATCTGAAGTAGAAAATCTTTTTGATATACTCTCAGGCAAACCGTTTATAGTTAAATATATTAAAGAAAAACCTAAGGTGAATACAGAAATAATTACTTTATTAATATTAAGTTTTACAATCGAGAAAAAAGGAAGAAGTGACGCTATCAAATATATTACAAGAAGAAATCTAGAATAGCAAAGCAACATACTAAGAAGTAATGTTATATAAGTGATAGTTATCAAAATTTTTGATTTAATTACTTTCTGAGCCGAAAATAAAATTATTGGAGTAAAAGCAATTAATAAATCGTTTACAATGTAAATCCTTACAATATTATATTCTTGTGAAATTAACATACTAACTAATCTATAGCCAAATATAGTTTCTATTGTATTGAAAAACGTTGTAAAGCTTAAAACACCTGTTGAAATTAAAGTTGCTGCCATGACCTTTAACAATGAGTAGGTAAATGCTCCATAGAGCATAGTTTTTTTTAATGTGATAATACTCACAAAATCCGACCTGTAAAGAGCGATTACTAGTATTGGAGATAGTAGTCCAATAAGTTCGCCTAAAACATATGACTCATTAAATCCTTTTAGTATTCCTATTAGTGCCGAAAAAAAATATAAAACAAAGAAAGACACTAATAAAGCTAAATTAAATTTATTTATAGTCTTTTTTTGACTATATAAAATTACTATCAGTGCAAATGATGAAACACCAGCTAGAAATAACTTAATATCAATTCCATATAATGATCCAGTCATAAAAACAAAAGTAGTAAATATTAATAAAATAAATGCATATTTATAAATTTTTACGAGCACCGACACACCTCCAACCTCCTATAACAGGTGAATTTAGTTATATCTAAGTCATAAACTAGAGTAACAACTTTTTTATTTATGACGGTTTGTCAAATTAAGCGCAACACTTCCTCCGTGAAGGCCTCGTGTGCGGTCTTCCAGCCTTGGCATTTCCTCGTCCGTCCGTTGATCTTGGCGAGCGCGTCCACCATCTCTCCTTGGCCGACCGTCGCGAAGTCCAATCCTTTCGGGAAAAACTCACGCAGGAGGCCATTGGCGTTCTCGTTGCTGCCGCCCTGCCGCGGCGAAACAGAGCGCACGCCGAGCGACGCCCGGACGCGCTCGTGACAGCTGAACTCCTTGCCCCGATCCGCAATCGATAGGGCGAGGTAGAAACGGCTCTTACGCTCGACGAACGTCGCGACGCAGACCTTCGACTTCCCGCGTCCGGAGACGACTGTGTCGAGCTCCCAGTGCCCGAACGTCTCGTGTGTGCGCACCTCCCGCGGCCGGTCCGAGATGGTCAGCCCGACGTTGATGCGCTCGCGTGTCTCCACCGGTTTTCGGCGCTTGCCCTTCTGGCGGAGCACGGTCACCGGCACGTCGATCCGTCCCGCATAGATCCAGCGATAGATGGTCGAGAAGGCGATTCTTCCTCTGAAGAGTCTCCCCACGATCTGTTCAGGGGGGCAGGTCGCCCGCAGCTTCTTGATGATCGTCCGGCTCATCATCTCGTCGAGCTTCGTCTTGACGCCGCAGTTGTTGGCCTTCATCTTCGTGTAGCGTCTCTGTGCGCGTCCCGACTCGTAGCCGGGGTTCCGCCTGATTTCCCGCGAGACGGTCGAGGGCTGTCTCGCGATGGACCGGATGGACATCCCGAGCTCCAGATGGGTCTCTATTTTCACGCGTTCGGCTGTGGTAAGATGGGTGTAGCTCATAGCGATTCCTCCGTCTGAATGTTTATGTGGTAACTTCATTCTACACGAGGCCATCGCTATGAGCTTTTTTGCGTTCACGTTCAGGTGTTGCACTTAATTTTATACTTCATCAATTATAAAAAAAGAGATTGCTGTATTTTTTTAAGCTCTTTAAAAATAAAAGTAGCGTTATATTAGAGTCATATTTTTAGATATAATCTTATTATTGATTTTAGGTCTTTTTAGTAGCTTAATCATTATTTACAAAGATATTACTTTAATTTAAATCAAAAACTTTAGTAAGCGTATTAAATTTGATATTTCAATTCAAAGTATTCTCTATAATCACCACTTAAGATTTGTTCCCACCACTCTTTATTATCAAGATACCATTGAATCGTTTGGGCAATTCCAGTATCAAAGTTGTAAGTAGGCTTCCAGCCTAATGCTTCGAGCTTAGTTGGGTCGATTGCATATCGTTTGTCATGACCTAGGCGATCAGAAACAAACTCAATGAGTTCTTCTGATTTACCTAGCGCTTTAATGATAGTTTGAACAACCTCTAAGTTTGTCTTCTCGTTATGGCCACCAACGTTATAAACCTCTCCGTTGACTCCCTCATGCATAACCAAATCAATGGCTAAACAATGATCTTTGACGTGTAACCAGTCCCGAATGTTTTTGCCATCACCATAAACCGGAACTTTTTGTTCATTTAGCACACGAGAAATAGTCAACGGGATTAATTTTTCTGGAAAGTGATAAGGTCCGTAGTTATTTGAACAACGTGTGATATTGACCGGAAGTCCAAAAGTTTCATGATAAGCTCGAACTAGAAAGTCACTTGAAGCTTTACTCGCACTATAAGGACTGTTTGGTTGAAGAGGAGTCTCTTCTGTAAAGAATGTAGTCGGATCAAAATCAAGTTCTCCGTACACTTCATCAGTTGAAACGTGCACAAACTTTTTAAGGCCATTGGCTTTGGCTGCATCAAGTAATGCCTGTGTCCCCATAACATTCGTTTTCACAAAAATCTCGGGATGCGTGATCGAACGATCGACATGACTCTCAGCCGCAAAATGCACTACGTAATCAAATTTTTCAGAATCGAACAAACTCATGATAGCTTCTCGATCGACGATATCTAACTTCACAAACGTGTAGTTATCTGCGTTCTCTATTTCTTTATGCTTAACCAAGTCGCCAGCATAAGTAAGTAAATCTAGATTAAAAATATGATATTCAGGATATTTGGAAACCATGTGTTGTACAAAGTTACCGCCAATAAACCCTGCGCCACCTGTTACTAGTACTTTTTCTTTATTCATTTATACGTTCACCTCTTGGTCTAATTCTTTTAAATAGTGTGCTAACGCTTTTTTCCAATGTGGAAGGGGTGCAAATCCCATCTCAACCAACTTCTGTTTAGACATACGCGAATTTTTAGGTCTTACCGCAGGTGTTGGATATTCTTCTGAGGTGATTCTGTTTACTTTTACATCTCGATTAGCTTGTGCAAAAATCTCTAATGCGAAATCTGCCCAACTGCAATATCCTTCATTTGTAGCCTGATAAACTCCATATTTATCAGTAACGATCATGTCGACTAATAACCTTGCCAAGTCATACGTATAAGTAGGAGATCCAATTTGATCATCTACCACACTTAATTCGTCTCTTGATTCGCTTAAACGTAACATCGTATTAATGAAGTTATGTCCATTTGTTCCAAACACCCATGATATACGCACAATGAAAAACTCATTTAAAAGTTGTTGGCAGACTTTCTCTCCTTCAAGTTTAGTCAAACCATAATAACTCTGCGGATTAACCAGGGATGTCTCTCTGAAGGCTGTGTCACCTTCCCCGTCATATACATAATCCGTACTGATATACATGAATTTAGAACCGATTTCAGCCGCCAATTCAGCTAAATAACGTGTCCCGTTAACGTTGACATCCCAAACCAATTCCTTTTGTTCTTCCGCTTTATCAACTGCAGTGTATGCGGCACAATGAATAATAGCGTCCGGTTTTACATTTTTGACGAAGTCGATGACATCATCTTGTTTAGTAATATCTAAATCTTCAAACCCAATACCAATCATTCCTAAGTTTCGCTTTTGGCCTTCCTGAACGACATCGAATCCTAATTGTCCATTGTAGCCTGTGACTAAAACCTTCATACGGTACGCACCAATACAAAATTGTTTTCAGCATCAACAAATGAAGGCGCATTTAAATCTTTGTCTGACAAAATTGGATTGGAGTTGATTGGCCAATCAATACTAAGAGTGGAGTCATTCCATTGAATGCTACGATCATGTTGTGGTGAATAGAGTTCATCGACTTTGTATTGGACTTCAACATCTGGGGTAAGTGTTAAGAAACCATGTGCAAATCCTTTTGGAACAAGGAGTTGTTTTTTATTTTCAGCCGACAACTCCACTCCAAACCATTCTCCGTATGTAGGACTACCTTGACGAATATCAACAGCGACATCGAAAATCGCTCCTTGGGTGCAACGAATCAGTTTTGTCTGCGCTTTTGGGCTAAGTTGATAATGCAGACCACGAAGAGTACCTTGTTCTGCAGAATAGGAATGGTTGTCTTGAATAAATTCAATATCAATTCCATTTTCTTTTAAAATCGAATGATTAAAAGTTTCAGTAAACCAACCTCGGTGATCCCCAAACACTTGAGGTTCAAAAACTTTTACACCATCTAATAATGTATATGTGATTTTCATTTAATCCCTCTTTTTAATAACGAATTTTTCCAGCTGCGACTTCAAGCAAATACTGTCCGTATCCTGTTTTTTGAAGTGCTTCTCCTGAAGATTTTAGAGCCTCTTTATCAATCCACCCATTAAGATAAGCAATTTCCTCAAGCGCTGCGATTTTTACTCCTTGATGATCTTCAACAGTTTTCACAAAATTAGTAGCTTCTACTAAGCTTTGATGAGTTCCCGTATCTAGCCATGTGAAGCCACGCCCCAATAGTTCGACGCTTAATTCACCATTATTTAGATACGCTTCATTAATAGAAGTGATTTCAAGCTCTCCCCGGACTGATGGTTCTACTTGCTTTGCAATTTCCACAACTCGATTATCGTAAAAATATAAGCCAGTAATCGCATAATTTGATTTAGGCTTTTGTGGTTTCTCTTCGACACTAATTACAGTTCCACTGTTGTCAAATTCAACTACACCAAAACGCTCCGGATCAGTAACATGATAGCCAAACACGGTAGCGCCTTTTGTTTTTTTTGCCGCTTTTTGAAGAATGTTACGCATTCCACTCCCATAATAAATATTATCGCCGAGCACCATTGCCACAGAATCATCTGCAATGAACTCTTCTCCCAAAATAAAGGCTTGAGCTAATCCTTCAGGTGATGGTTGGACTTTATATGACAAGTTAATCCCAAATTGATTCCCATTTCTTAGTAAACTTTCAAATCTCGGCAAATCTTCTGGAGTAGAAATGATTAAAATATCTTTAATTCCTGCTAACATTAATGTGGAAAGTGGGTAATAAATCATTGGTTTATCATATACAGGTAATAACTGTTTACTTGTCACCATAGTCAATGGGTATAGCCTTGTCCCGCTTCCTCCAGCGAGTATAATACCTTTCATCATCTAATCTCCTTGTCATTATTATTGTAATCAATAATAGTATGTGCTATTTGATCAAAATGTTGACTAATAATCTTTTTCATTCTATTTATATTTTCAACCTTTACTTTTGAATTTAACAGACCCCCAATACCTTTTTCTATTTCAGTAACTTCGATATTGATAAGAGAAGTTGTTTGCCAAGTTTTTAAGAATGAAACCAATTTCAGAACCTCTTTTGAAAAAGCAGAGTGCGGAACTTCATAAGCAATAGCAGTAATTGCTCCGTGCAACGAAGTGCCTGTATAGCCATCACTGTTAGCTATATAATATGCAGTGTCAAAGATGGTGTTTGATTCTGGTAAGAATAATCGATTTGAATTAATTTTCTTACTCAACTTTTCTTTAATTCGTTCAAGAACGCGATGATCAGAATGTCCTTCTGCTCTTCCGATAGGCAGGAGAACGATATTTATGTCGTTGTTTCTTTCTAAATAGTTACATAATCCATTATAAATTTCTGCAAAATGAGCTTTTCCGATTTTTTCACTAATTTGAAATACAAAATATGTTCCATTTTTTTTCGAAAAGTAAGATTTAGCTTCCTCGGAAAGTCGCTCTTGTAAGGATTCTTTAGAAAATACGCTATCCATGGAAACAACTGTATCAGGTATCAATTTTACTTTCCCTGTTATTTTTTCACCAAAAGCATCTTGTAATGAATTAAGCGTCTGTTCATCTCTTACAGCAAAGTATTTACTTCCAGAAATAGCGTCTCTGATTGCATCTAGTTCACTAGACTTTAGAATTGATAAATCGCTTCCCCCGACAGCATTGACTATATAATTATTTGAGTCAATTTTACTTTTTCGAAGCAGCCATGGATGAATATTTCCCATTGAGTACTGGGACATTATTCTCTTGTTAACCCAAAGGCTTTTTCCCAGTTTATTATGTAGAATTCTGTACCCCATTCTTCTGACTTTATTATTTGTAGGGAAACAAGCATCCATACCAAACCAAGTAGTTCCTAGTGTTTCTCCTCCAGCCAAAATAATTACTTCGTTTTCTATATAATTCAGCTGATGGACCGCCTGAGTTATTTTAGCTCCAAAATCACTTAAATCGCTTTCTCTTAGTCCGTAATATCTGAAGTTGAATTCAGAGTCGCCTAACCTTTTCAAAAGATGCTTTTCTAAAACAATAGGAAATAGTAAATCTCCGTAATTATTTCGATCAAATGCTCCAAATATATTTATGTTCAAGTTTAAAATCCCTTTCTCTTTAATAATCTTTCATACGCAAGCCAAATCAATACGGCTGATACTAAACTAGAAATAGCAGCTCCATAGTAAGATAAAAAAGGAACTAAAATAATAGATAATATTGTGTTAGCCGTTAATCCCAGAATCGCAATATTAGTTCTGTATTTTTGCATGTTTTCAATGGTAATCACAATCCCTGGGATTGTAGAGATAAAACGGAAATAAACCATAAAACTTAAAATGATTAGCAAATCATTTGTACTTTCAAACCCTTTTGGGAAGATAAAATTTGTTAAAAAAGCGGAAATAACTAAAAATAAAGAAATTATAGCCACAGAACTATAAATTATCATTTTTTTCGCTTTTCCGATTCCATTTAAATATGAAGTGGGCTTTGTCTCTTTCAGCCTTACAAATTTCGGAATCAGAACATTATTAATCACTTCCGTTCCAACTAAAATGATGCCTATTAATTTAAATGCTGCTGTATATTCTGCAACTGCATCCAAAGAATCTAGCTGCTTTAAAACCAAAGTATCGATTTGAAAGTATAGTGTCCCAATTGTTAGGTGGAGAGCATAAGAAAAGTTTCTCCTAATTAAGTTTTTTGCTTGTCTAAATTCAAACAATTTCGGATTAAAATGACTAGTTCTCATAATTTTCTTCAGTGACCAAGTCATTACAAATAAATGAAGAAACTTAAATAGTATAAACGGCAATAACAATATGGATAAATTTGAAATGACATTTCCTGAGATGAATAATACTCCAATGGATACTATAGTCATAGAAAACGATATTAAAGCCTCACTTCCAAACTGACCATAATTTCTATAAAGTACTCCATAAGTCGCTATTAATGAATTGATAATCCCTATAATAAGAACCAGAAATAATAAGCTTGGACTGTAAATTACTTTTAATATGGTTCCTAAACCAATAAAAGCAACAATACCTACTGAAGCTATTAATTTAATTGTTATTACTTGGCTTACAAGTTTTTGATTGTGCCTTGGATTTAGTGTTAACTCTTTAGCCATGTAAAGGTTAAAACCATAGTCAATAAAGACCAACAACATTAAAGTGAGGGCTTGATAATATGAGAACAGCCCGAATAACTCTTTAGAGACAACATTGATTATTACCAAAAACAATAATGAAGTATTAGCCACTTTACTAAAAACATTCACAATAGAATACAAATAATTTTTCATATCAACTCTTTCACCGACTGTTCACTAGTTCCAAAAAACGTAGAAAAGATTTTTTCAATATCTTATAATCCAAAAAAAGTAAGAAAATAATTTCTGACATTGTTCTTATTGAAAACTTATATATGGATAATTGATCTTTAAAAATAAAGTCTCTATGTTTAAAAATCATATACCAGTGATTCGATCGAGATAAAACTTTTAAATATGGTGATTGTTTTTTCACTTCTTTGAGATAACTATTAATTGGCCATTTTTTTATTTTACCCATACCTCTCCCATGAAATGCAACCACATCACCAACGTAGAATGAATCATAACCATTTTTTTTCAAAGAAATCGCGATATCAATATCTTCTTTATAAGCATGAAATTTATTATCGAAAATATAACTCCCGTTGTTAACCTTCTTAATAATGTCAACATTATAAGAAACTAATGCACCACATATACCATCTGCAATTTCGTTCTTATTATACTGCCCCGTGTCCTTTTCATGCTGTCCGCGATCGATGGCACGTCCACTAGGGAAAATTTTAATGCCTGCAGAATCTATAATTAAAGTTTTTTTCATTTTCTCAAAATCATACTTTAATAACTTGCTTCCTATTGCGCCTATAGTATCGTTTGAAGGAATATTTCCTATATTTTTATTTATCTTCATGTAATAATCTGCTTCAAAAAAAGCATCAGCGTTCATAATTGTAACCCATTTAGAATTATGGGATATTAATTTAAAGCCAAAATTGGCGCCTCCTGCATAGCCTAAATTTTCTCCTGTGTGAAAATACTTTAGTGATTCCCACTCAGGAAGTAAAGTGACATCATTAACTTCAGGACTATTATCAATGATTATGATTTCTAATGGTTTCATACTAATTGTAGAACCAATGGTTCTTTTCAGAATTTCAAAATCATTATATATAACATATATAATAGATAATTCATATGATTTGATCATTTATATAAAAGTCCTTTTTTATAACCCAAATACTTTACTACATTTAAAAGAAAAAGTTTAATTATCAGATGGAACTTCTTCTCTTTAATTAATTGATTAGTTTCATTTAACACAGATTTTATTCCTTCCTTCTCATTTTTGCCGAATTCATCTTGAATCCATCTTTGTGATTTGTGAAACTTCCCTATTTCGACATATCTTAAAAACTCTTCTTTAAGTGAATAGTTGTGTGTATGGAAAACTATGGCTTTTGACTCGTAGAAAATGTTGTATCCCTTCAAAATTGCTTTAGCAGCGATATACATGTCCTCAGAAAAGTTAAGACTAGCTGGAAATCCACCTAACCTTTTGAATTTTCCAGTATTGTATGCTGAAAAGGCATTTGATGCAAAAGCAGTTTTTATTCCTAATTCTTCTATGTGCGATTTATTTTTTATTTTACTTTGGGAAGGATAGTTAAATTGACGCGCTCGTTTTTCAAACCAACTTCCATTTAGCTCATCTGCAATTTGACGACCGTACGCCATAAAAATATTTTCATTATCTATCATTGCCATAATAAGATTATTGATTGAGTCAGAATCTGCCAAAACAACGTCTTGAGTCATCATTACAACAAATTCACAATCATTCAAAATCTCTACTGCCATATTTCGAGTTGCACCATGGTTAAATTCACTTTTATTGATTTCTACAACTTTAAAACCATATTCAACAGCTAAATTTACAGTTTTATCTACAGATCCAGAATCTATTATGAGCTTTTCAATTTGAAAATCTATTTTTTGTATTGAGATTGAATTCAATACATTTTCAAAAAATTGTCCGGCATTTAAAGTTGGAATAAACAAACCGATTTTTTTTATCTCAGCCACTTATTTACCTCATTTCAAATTCATTAAAAACACACTCAATATCCTTATCAAAGTATATTAAGCTAAAAAACTATAAAGTTAATTTAAATTCAACCAATTTAATTCATTTAAATAGCGTTAAATTTATTAATAAGCATCTTTACTTCCCACTAGAACCTTAAATGTTTTTAAAATAATTAACAAATCCATCTTGATACTTCTTGATTTTATATACTCTAAGTCAAGTTCAACCATTTCGTTAAACCCTATATTACTTCGGCCACTTATTTGCCAAAGTCCTGTACAACCTGGCAATGCCAATAAGCGTTGCAAGTCATAAGCAGTATATTCTTTAACCTCTCTCGGCAAAGGCGGTCTAGGTCCGACTAAAGACATATCTCCCTTTAATACATTCCATAGTTGCGGAAGCTCATCCAAACTTGTTTTACGAATGAATCTCCCCACCTTTGTCACGCGTGGGTCATTGGACATTTTAAACATAGCACCCGTCGTCTCATTCTGACTCAGTAAGGCCTCTAACTGTTTTTCAGCATCTGATACCATTGATCGAAATTTATACATCTTAAATGCTCTTCCATTTATCCCGATTCGCTCTTGTGAAAAGAAAATTGACGCTTTCTTGTCCTCAAGTTTAATAATAATAGCTAATATTAGAAGTAATGGACTTAATAGAATTAAACCAAACAATGAACCTAGAAAATCAACTATCCGTTTTTGAACAAAATAAGTTGTTGCGGGCTTAGGTAAATCAGGAGCTGTTGCAATCCTTATCGATTTGTCAATTTGTAAAGAAGCCAAGTCTTCCAATTCAGAAGATGGTGGTAATACAGTGACTGCAGTCTCATCTTGCAATGGGGTTTTATTAATCATTTAATTTACCTCACTTTTCAATAAGGATTTGATGGTTTTCAAGTAGCTCTTTCATGAGCTTTTGCACATCATCTCCCAAGTCATCGCGCATCAAAGCGAACTCTAATGTAGTTCGAATAAATCCAAGTTTTTCTCCCACATCATAGCGCTTACCATCAAACTCATAAGCAAACACACGTTGCATTTCATTTAAACGTGTAATTGCATCGGTCAACTGAATCTCATCCCCTGCCCCTGGCTGTTGATTTTCTAGATATTTAAAGATTTCTGGGGTGAAAAGATAACGCCCTAAGATGGCTAAATTTGAAGGTGCCGTCCCCTGCTGAGGTTTCTCAACAAATGACTTAACCTTATGTAGTTTTTCTGAAACGCTTGAACTGAGATCTACAATCCCATACCTTTTTGTGTCCTCATCTGCTACGGGCTGTACCCCAATGATTGAGCTATTTGTAATTTCATACTGATTAATCAATTGTTTGGTGCATGGCACGTCCGCCTGTACGATGTCATCGCCAAGCATGACGACGAATGGTTCGTCCCCAACAAACGCTTTCGCTTGTAGCACCGCGTGACCAAGTCCCATCGGTTTTGATTGACGGATAAAGTGGATGTTGATGTTCGTCGTCTCTTCGACAAGCTTTAAAAACTCAGATTTCCCTTTTTCGATCAATGTTTGCTCGAGCTCAGGCACTGAATCGAAGTGATCTTCAATCGCGCGCTTGCCTTTCCCCGTGACGATCAAAATGTCTTCGATGCCCGACTCGACCGCTTCTTCGATGATATATTGAATCGTCGGCTTATCGACAATCGGCAACATCTCTTTCGGCATCGCCTTCGTCGCCGGGAGGAAACGTGTGCCGAGACCCGCAGCCGGGATAACGGCTTTTCTCACTTTTTTGATTGTCATGATACTCCTCCTCTGTATATGAAACTATTAATTGTCTAAACCATATAAAAAAGGATGTATTTAACATCCCTTGAAAATTATAAATTAAGGTTATCACGTTATAGCTTCTTTAAAAACCAATGATAGGGAATTAAAACCTAAAATCGTTCGACAACTGTCGACAAAAATCATATCGATATACCTTATGTCAAGAGTAGTTTGTTATAAAAGGGAAATTATTTCTTCCATTTCCCTCTCCAGTTCTTTATTGGAAGAACGGGAGGGTCGATGAAGATGAATTCGTCTTTCACGATTGCCTCGGCGTTCGTCATGTACGTTTCCCACTTGTCTTGACCGAGTTCTTTCGTGACGACCGCTTCGACGTCCGTCCAGTAGAACGTGCGGCGACCGGTGCTGTGGGCATCCGAGGCGATCAAATGGCTGAGCCCGTTGCGGAGAAACGTGAAGGCGAGCTCTTGCACGTTTTGGCCGAACTCTCCAGTCAGGCTCGACGTCGTGATTTGCGACAATGCGCCGGATGAGACAAAGTCCATGAGCCGCTTCGGGTTCGTCGCGAACTCTTTATTGCGCTCCGGGTGGGCGATGACCGGCGTGTAGCCTTCCGTCTGTAGACCGAAGAACAACTGCTCGGCGTAGGCCGGCACCGAGTCGCTCGGAAACTCGACGAGGACGTAACGTGACCCGGCGAGCGAGAGCGCCTCGCCTTTCTCGAGTGCTTCGACCAAGTCACCGAAGATGCGAATCTCTTGACCCGGGTACAAATCGAGCGAGATGCCCTCTTTATGGAGGATCGTCTGTAACGTCGAAGCGGCGTGTTGGACGTTCAACTCGCCCGTCTCGAACTGAGGGTGAAACGCGTGGGGGGTGACCACGATCGCGGTCACCCCTTCGCTTGCTGCGCGTTTCGCCATTTCAATCGCTTGTTCGACCGTCTCCGGTCCGTCATCGACGGCCGGGAGGAGATGACAATGGATATCAATCATGGCGTTTCTCCTTTACTCGTACGCGTAGTAGTAATAATAGTCGTCGCTGCCTTGCGGCTCGCGCTTGTTGAGGACGACGCCGAGGATGTGGGCGTCGGCGAGCGTCAACTGTTCTTTCGCCTTGACGACCATCTGGCGGTCCGACTTGTCGCAACCGACGACGAGGACGATGCCGTCGACTTTACGAGCGAGCAGGCGCGTGTCGGCGACTTGCATCATCGGTGGCGCGTCGAGGATGATCATGTCGTAGTTCGTCTTGAGTTCTTCAATCACGCGGTCCATCATCTTCGACGACAATAGCTCCGACGGGTTCGGCGGGATCGGTCCTGCCGCGAGTAAATCCAAGTTCTCGACTTGCGTCGTATGGATCGCCTTCTCGCTCGTCGTTTTCTTGGCGAGGACGGTCGAGAGGCCGATGCCGTTCGAGAGGCGGAACGTGAAGTGGGCCGTCGGGCGGCGCATGTCGCAGTCCATGAGAAGGACGCGCTTGCCTTGCTGGGCGTAGACGACGGCGAGGTTCGACGCCGTCGTCGACTTGCCTTCGCCTGACGAGGCCGACGTGATGGCGACCGTCTGCAACTCGTCATCGACGGCCGTGAACTCGAGGTTCGTCCGGATCGTCCGGTACTGCTCCGAGATCGGGGACTTCGGTTTGTGGACCGTGATCAAGTCGCGGCCCGTCTTGTCATATTTGATATGCTTCGATTTCTTTTTGCCGAACTTAAACATGGACTTCTTCCCCTTTCACTTTCGCTTGACGTTGCTGCTGCATCTCGACGCGGTCGATGACCGGGATCGAGCCGAGCACCGGAAGCTCGAGAATCGTCTCGACGTCTTGCTCCGTCTTGATGCGACGGTCGAGGACGATTTTTAAGAAGGCGATGGCGACACCGATCATCATCCCGAGGACGGCGGCGATCGCCGTGTTGAGGAGGATGTTCGGGCTGACAGGAGACATCGGCACGGATGCGTCCGAGAGCACTTTGACGTTATCGACGCCACTCATCAACTCTTTCACTTCTTTCGAGAACACAGAGCTGATCTCGTTGGCGATGTCCGTCGCCATGACCGGGTTCGTATGTTGGACTTTAATGTTGATGACTTGCGAGTTTTGTTCGCTATTGACCGAGATCAAATTGCTAATGTTTTCCGGGGCGCCGACGACGTTGTTTTGGACTTGTTCCAAGATCGTAGGACTTTGGATGATGACGCGATACGTGTTGACGAGCGCGACCGATGACTGGACTTGACTGCTGTCGATCATGTTGTTTTGCGTCTCTTTCGGGGCGACGAGCACTTGCGTCGACGCCTCATACGTCGGTTGAATGACGAACGAGCTGACCAAAAAGGCGATGAGTGCTGCCACAATCGTCAAACTCGCGATGAGCCATTTGCTCCGCTTCAAGATGGAGAACAATTCTCCGAGGGAAATCGTTTCTTCGTTCATAGTTTGATCCTACTCTCCTCTATGTGTGAATGGACTGCTGGAAAATTCCCGCAGATAATATTTAATCTGACAATACCAAAACATTATAGCAAAAATATTGTCCAATGATGACCCATTTTTAAAATTTTGGGTTTTTTGGCATATAAATCTGCTAAACTTTGTAGGGAAAACCTTATTTTAAAGGAGGATGTAACAGTGCACGTCAGTGAGCGCCTACTCCAACTGTACGCAGAGCTCGATGCGTCGACACGGATCAAGATTCAAGAGAGCATTAAACAAAATTTAGGGGATGGCAAACCGCTGTCCGTCTCATACGAGGAATTGACTGGAAACACGTCCACAGACCTAACGACCGACGAGAAATCAGCGGCCGACTTCACGGCTTGGATCAAAAATGGGAAAAAAGACACCACGTTTCTTCCATATTATGTGGCACTGCTCGAGAATGGCGGTGTGTCGGTAAAGAAAGCGATACCGGGAATTGAAGACACCCCGCTCGTTGAAGATGTACCGGTTCGTGAAGACGAAACGACAAGATCACGTGACCCAATCGTCAAACAACGGTACATGCCGGAAGCCCCGGTCCCGTCACGGGCGGAACGGGCGAAGTATCAACGTGCCATCGAACCAGCCCGGCCCCGGAAGAAGTCCGGGGCCAAATGGCTCGGCGCCCTCGTTTTGATCGGATTACTCATCGGTGGCGGCTATATCGGGTATCCATATGTATCGGCCTTGTTTGAGCCGAGTGAACAAGCCGAAGAAGTCGCAGCACCGACGGAAGTTGCAGAACCGGTCGCAGAGACACCGGCCGTGACCGAAGTGTGGCTCACGGAGAAGAACGTGTCGCTCCTGAGCGAACCGAACAGTGACAACGTGACGTACATCGGGGATATCGGTGACCGCTACGACGTCCTCGAAGAACGGGACGACCATCTGTTGCTCGACCTCGGCATCGATGGGATGACGGCATGGGCCCCGGTCGCGTCGACGACGACCGAGTGGGGAGATTCGACGGTAAGCGATGACCAAGTTCTCGCTTGGATCGAGACAGGTGTTGACCCGACGTTCATCAAGACGTCGGTGGAAGAGTACTTGACGTTCAGTGAGACGGACCTGTATGAATCACTCGGCCAACCGTACGGCCGTGACGAGGACGCGTTGAACGACTATGTGTTTTATAGCGGCATCTTCTTCGTCATCCAGGACGAGGCGGTGCACGCCATCGACTGGACGAACACTGGCACGACGAAAGAAGAGTTCAAACGACTCGGCACACCGACGATCGAGACGGAAGACGCCATTGTCTATGAGAGCCCGACTTATTCGATTCGCATGTTCATCGGCACGAACGGGACGGCGCGCATCCGCGTCACCGAGATTTAAGTTGAAAGGAGCTTTCTTATGCCAACGATCCTCGTGACGGGTGGTGCCGGCTACATCGGCACGCACACCGTCCTCCAATTGCTTGAAGATGACTATGACGTCATCGTCCTCGACAACTTATCGAACAGCCGCCGTGAGGCGCTCGACCGGGTCGAGGCGCTCACCGGGAAGACCGTCGAGTTTTACCTCGGCGACATCCTCGACCGCGAGTTGCTCGAACAGATTTTCTTGAAACATACGATCGACGCCGTCATCCATTTCGCTGGCCTAAAAGCCGTCGGCGAGTCGGTCAATGAGCCGCTCCGATATTATGAGAACAACGTCGTCGGTACGACCGTCCTCCTCGACGTGATGGACGCGTTCGACGTGAAACAAATCGTCTTCTCTTCGTCGGCGACCGTCTACGGTATGCCGGAACGGACACCGATCGACGAGACGTTCCCGCTCAGCGCGACGAACCCGTACGGGCGCACGAAGTTGATGATCGAGGAGATCATGCGCGACTTGGCCGTGGCCGACGACGCGTGGAGCATCGCCCTCCTCCGCTACTTCAACCCGATTGGTGCCCATGAGTCGGGCCAGATCGGCGAGGACCCGTTCGACGTCCCGAACAACCTCATGCCGTACATCACCCAAGTCGCCGTCGGCCGCCTCGAGCAACTGAGCGTGTTCGGTGACGACTACGACACACCGGACGGCACGGGTGTCCGCGACTACATCCACGTCGTCGACCTCGCCGCCGGCCATTTGAAGGCGCTCGACTACGTGATGGAACATACCGGCGCCGAGGCGTTCAACCTCGGGACTGGGACGGGCTACAGCGTCCTCGACCTCGTCAAAGCGTTCGAGGCCGAGAGTGGCAAAGCGATCCCGTACACGGTGACGCCGCGCCGCCCGGGTGATATCGCGAGTTGCTTCGCCGACCCGTCGAAATCGAAACGAGTGCTCGGCTGGGAAGCGACCCATGACGTCCGCGCCATGTGCCGCGACGCCTGGAACTGGCAATCGAACAACCCAGAAGGATATCGGGGATAATTAAATAAGAATCAACCCATTGTAAGCTTTCAGACAACAAAAGAGATGAACCTCTCCGCTTCAGAGGTTCATCTCTTTTTCCGTTATTCTTTATTCAAATTGACCTTCTAACATACATGATGTTACGTGCTGATCATAGCATCTCTCACATAAATCCTCGTAACTACATTGAGGATTTGGACATGGGCGTGTATCGTCCGGGTCCATATTTCTACCACAAATCTCACATTCAATCATGTATTCACTCTCCTCGTTTACTTGAATCAACATATTATCGACATTTAGCTACTTTTACCATTTGAAATCAAACTTGAAAAAACCATTTGGATAGCTCTCCTCGTTACGGAAGTATCTTAATTTCTGACGGTTCTCCTGTTTGGACTGCTTTCCCCGGCGTCACGAGCACCCCGAAGTCGAGGACGACGACGAGGATGGCGATGCCGGCGAGGGGCCAGGCGGCCTCGAGCGGGAACTCGCCGACGATGAAGCCGAACGAGACGAAGGCGGCGAACGTCAAATAGTAGCCTTTCCGCCAGAGTGTCCGGTAGCTGTTGGCCACGTCCCGATCCCACATGTAGAAGGCGACGTAACTGACAAGGGCGATGAAGAGCGTGGCGAACATCCAGTACACGAACGATTGCAACGTCAATTGAAACAAGTACAGAAATAGCGATTGATCCATCGAAATTCCGCCTTTCGGTGTTTGGTCTAGGTTGACATGGAACTTCCTTCTATTCCATTTTCTACCTAAAGTACCAATGCGTCAATACACCTAGACGAAATTCCTATTATTTAGGCCGTAAGTCCTATACTTGCCGAACCCAGACGTAGCCGTACGGCGCGAGTTCGATTTCGTCGACCGGTTCCCCGGTGAACAAGTTGACGCCGGACTGATTGACTCGGACCGTCTCGTCCGACACGTTCGTGTGCATGACGAGCGTCTCGCCCCCTCCCGTCCGCTCGACCGTGAACAGACGTTTATCGACCGATTTGAACGTTTGCGACGCATACGGCGAGAAGGCTGGATGCGTCCGGCGCACGTTCAACTGCCCGAGTACGCCTGAGAAGACGTTCAACCGGTAAGGGTCCGTCTTCAGCTCTTGGACGAGCGAGTCCCGGTCGACCGGTGTCGTGACGCCGAGGAGCGTCCGGTAGTCGACGGACGGGATGCCTTGGAACGACAACAGGATGCTATGGGCGGCGAGCAACATCTCCTCGCTCGGCTCGATCAAGTTCTTCTCGAACGGGTCGCGCTCTTGGATCGACAAGAAGTTGAAATACGTCTTGCCTTCCGGCGGCGCCTCAATCCGTTTCGCCCAATCGGTGAGCCGTCCCGCATCGCCTTGCGCGAACGCGAGGAGCGTGTGCGACGCGAGGTCGAAGTGACAGATGGCGTCGGCGACGTCGAAGTATGTTGACACATCCAAGTCCCCTTCATAGGCGAGGACGAGTTGTGCGTTCGGTTTATAGTGATGGAGCACCGTGTGCCAGAGGCTGAGCACGGTCCGAATCCGGTCTTCCGGCATGCCCCGGAACGACTGGACGTGGACGCGCAGCTTCGTCGCCCCTTGCGCGAGCCGCTCTAAAAATGAGTCGGTCTCTTTCAACAAGTCGAACTGGGACTCGTTGTACACGTCCGGTGTCACGTCATACATGAGGTCGAACTCGTGTTTGACATGGCCGAGGTCCTCGGCGAGCCGGATGCGCGGGTCGACCCGGGTATCGGTCGGTGTCGCCGCATACGGGAACAGCGAGACGAGGTACAAGTCGCTCACCGTCGCCTGGACGTGTTCTTTCAACAGCTCACGGAGCGCGTCGAGGTCCGGTGTGCCGTCCGTCGTGACGGCGTTCGCGTCGATCATGAGGACGCTCGTCTTTTCATTTGGCGGCGTGGCGTCGTGCCATAGATGCCCGTCCCACTTCTCGAACAGGCGGCGCCATTCTGCTTCCGTATGGTCGTCGACGAGCTTGCCGACGAGTGGTGCTAACGTTTCCCAAATCATACGTTTCCCTCCTCCATTATCCTCTTATCCTTGTCCCACTGTTCACCCGTTTTCAAACAAAAAAAGCCGCCACGCGGGCGACTTCATTCCATGAGACGTTTCAATTCGGTTTGGACGCCCTCGAGCGAGGCCGGGTCCGGGTTCCAGTAGTAGACGCCGTCCGACTCGATGCCGCCGGATCCTTCGAGGCGGAGCGTCGAGGCGTTGCGGAACGCCTTCATATAGTCCGTCGACAACGTCACGAGCTCGTTGAACTCGAGGTTCGTCTTGGCGCGGCGCCCGGCGACGTCGAGCAGTTTCGTCACTTTGTCGACCGAGAAATCGGAGCGCCCTTTCTCGACGATGGCCGAGACGACGGCACGTTGCCGCTCCTGGCGGCCGAAGTCGCCGTTCGGGTCGTCGTAACGCATGCGCGCGTACGACAGTGCCGCCTCGCCGTCCAAGTTCACCTCGCCGACCGGGAAGTTGTAGCCGTCCGTCGCGAAGGCGAAGTTGTTCGTAACGGTGATGCCGCCGAGCGTGTCGACGACGTCGGTGAACGCGTCCATGTCCGTCTCGACGACGTAGTCGATCGGGATGTCGAGGAGCGCCTCGACCGAGTCCATCGCCATCTCGGCACCGCCGAACGCGTAGGCGTGGTTGATCTTGTCACGGATGCCGCGACCGATGATCTCCGTCTTCGTGTCGCGCGGAATCGACAGCATCGCCCCTTCGTTCGTGTCCGGGTTGAGCGTCATGACGATCATCGAGTCACTCCGTCCCTGCTCGTTGCCGCGGCGGTCGACGCCGAGGAGGAGCACTGACACGGACCGCTTCTCGTTGATCGTCTCGACTTGTTTCCGTTCCTCGCTGATTTCTAAGTTGTCGTTCACTTTCGTCACCGTCTCGTTGACGTCTCGGTACATCGACCAGACGAACAGACCGCCGGCGACGAGGAAGACGGTCATGACGCCTAGTGTGACGAATACCCATTTCTTCCATGATGATTTTTTGCGATGTCTCGCCATCGGACCACCTGCTTTCCTCACGTATATAATGTATGAATTCCCGCTCTCCGTGTTTGATTATAGCATGTTGCCAAAAAATGCTAACGATATCTTTTAAATTTTCATGGATAATGCGTCCGTCTCGGCGTCCGGCGCATATAGTGCGGCCAGGCGGCGTTAATCTCGGCGCCGAGCAGCATCGTCGCCGCCGTCAAGTAGAGCCAAATCTGCAGTAAGATGACGAGGCCGATCGTCCCGTACGTCTCGCCGAACATCGTGAAGCGCTCGACGTAGACGCTGTATCCCGTCGACAAGAGCTGCCACGAGATGACGGCGAAGACGGCGCCGGGGAGCGCGTCCTTCAGTCGCACGCGCTGTTGCGGCGCGATCATATAGAACGCCGAGAAGGCGAGGATGAGGATGACGGTCGAGACGGTGTAACGCGAGAGCGTCGCGAGCCGGGAGAACTCCTCGACGGCGGGCGCGGTCCGATACAACAACTCAAGGAACTCTTGGCTGAAGATGTGGAAGACGACGAGGATGACCGCCCCGACGCTCCAAGCGAGCAACGTGATGAGGCCGATGAACCGGCGGCGCATGTAGCCGCGCACCTCGGTCTCCCCGTAGGCGAACACGGTTAATTTCACGAGCCGGGCCGTGCCATTCGTCGCCGACCAGATGACGATGAGCGCCCCGAACGAGATGAGGCCGACGTTGATGTTGCCGCTGACGTCGTAGACGATGGAGAATAAGTCGCGTACCGTCTCCCCCGGGACGAGCGTCTCGATCTGTTCGATGAGCATCGTGTCGTCGATGCGGAAGATCGCCGTGAAGGCGAAGACGAGGAAGAACGTCGGGAAGATGGCGAGAAACCAGAAGAAAGCGAGCGTCGCGCTATAGTCGTTGATATGGTGGTCGCGGAACCGATGGCGGACGTCGATGATGAGCCGTAGCAAGTCTGACAACGAAGTCACCTCGTTTTTGATTTTATTATCGCACAAAATAAGCGCCCCATCCGTAAGGAATGAGGCGCTCGTGTCATTGTTCCATCAGTTCGGACAAATACCCTTGTATATCCGCCAACGAGGCGGCGTCCGGGTTCCAGTAATAGATGCCGTCGCCGGCCTTGCCGCCCGTCCCTTCAAGACGGAGGACGTCCTGGTTCTTGAAGGCGTCCATGTAGTCGGTCGAGAGCGTGCGAATCTCTTTGAACGTCATGTTCGTCTTGGCGTTGTTGCCGAGAACATCGAGCATGTTGTTGAACTTCGCGATCGAGAAGTCGTCTTTCCCTTTATTGACGAGCGCCGTGATGACGTCACGCTGACGTTCCTGGCGTCCGAAGTCGCCGCTCGGGTCATCATAGCGCATGCGCGTATAGGCGAGCGCCTCCGGTCCCTTCAACGTGATCGTTCCCGGCTCGAACGCGTAGTCGCCCGACGTGAAGGCGAACTTGTTCGTCACGGTGACGCCCCCGAGGAGGTCGACCGTGTCTTGGAAGCCTTTCATGTCGACTTCGGCGACGTAGTCGATCGGGATGCCGAGCATGTTCTCGATCGTCTCGAGCGCCATCTCGGCCCCGCCGAACGCGTAGGCGTGGTTGACCTTGTCCTCGACGCCTTTGCCGACGATCTCCGTCTTCGTGTCCCGCGGGATCGACAGCATCGCGCTCTTGTCTTGGTTCGGGTTGAGCGTCATGACGACGATCGAATCGCTGCGTCCTTGTTCGTCGGCGCGGCGGTCGACCCCGAGCAACAACACCGATACCGGTTTCTTCTCGGAAATCGTCTGCACGTTCATCCGCTCTTCGCTGAGACCCGACGACTCGTTCAAGCGGTCGACGGTCGAGTCGACTTGATTGTATAGGTAAAACGCCACCCCGACCCCGATGAGCAGGAACAGCCCGATAATGATACCGGCGATCGACGCGATGCGTTTGGCCGGGGAATGTTTTCTACGACGTTTCTTGACTCTTTTTTTCTTTTGCTCTTCCATGACGTGGCACCTTTCTGAAAACCCGTTAATGATTTGACATAAGTATGATTTTATCATGCAAACTATTCCGACATTTTTATTATTTTGTAAAATAGGTAAATGGTTGTCGGTTGTTGTCGAACGTTCTGTTCTTTTTTATGTATCGGTCAGTTCCAAGAAACGTTTAACGTCCCGCTCGTTAGCTTACCACTGTTTTAAAAAGGTGAAACCGTTCTCATTTTTTCAACCTACCTCGAAAGTCACGTTGTTTCTATAGGACCACTATGGATTCACTTCGGATTTGCCATCGATTGCTCACTTTTTTAGGACTGTTTACTCATGTTTCAAGGACAATATGAGACAAATGGATTATTTTTTGTAATAATTGTATTAGTTGATACGAAATTGTAATTAAAAACCAAATGATGATCAAGGAGCCATGGAAATGCGTTTTATCGTGACGTGTTATTTGAGAGAAGGAAAGACGGTAACGTTTTACGCGTATGGGAGTTCACAGTTCGACGTCGAACGGACGTTCAAGGAGACGCTCCTCGCCGCGAGCCCGTTGAACGACTTCGTCGAGTTGAGCGAGGGTTGGAACATCCCGGTCGGATCGATTCTCGCCTATCGGGTCGATGAAGTGAAACCAGCTCTTTTGAAGCAAACCGATTTCGGGTAACCCTATTAAGGAACATATTCATGAAGGGGTGACGATATGGAAATCGGAATGATCGGTTTAGGCAAGATGGGGTTGAACCTCGCGCTCAACTTGACGGATGCGGGCCACCGCGTCCTCGGCTACGACCCGGGCAACGTCTCGACGAGCCAGTTCGAGACGAAAAATTCGCTCGAGGAAGTCGTGGAAAGCTTGAAAGCACCGCGCGTCGTCTGGGTGATGGTGCCGGCCGGCGAGGTGACGGAGCACGTGTTAGAAGACTTGCATCGGCTGTTGTCGCCGGGGGACATCGTCATCGACGGCGGCAACTCGAACTATAAACAGTCGATGGCACGCGCCGAGCACTTCAAGGACAAGCTCATCTACTTCTTCGACGTCGGGACGAGTGGCGGCATGGAAGGCGCACGGCACGGGGCGTGCACGATGATCGGCGGGGACATGGAGGCGTTCGGCAAGATCGAGGCGCTCTTCTCTGACGTATCGACGGACAACGGCTACTTATACGCCGGCCCTAGCGGCAGCGGGCATTTCTTGAAGATGGTCCATAACGGCATCGAGTACGGCATGATGCAGGCGATCGCCGAAGGGTTCGAGATTCTCGAGAAGAGCCCGTTCGACTACGACCACGAGCAAGTCGCCCGTGTCTGGAACCACGGCTCGGTCGTCCGCTCGTGGCTCATGGAGCTCACCGAGAGCGCGTTCCATAAAGACGCGAAGCTCGACGAGATCAAAGGCGTCATGCATTCGTCCGGGGAAGGCAAATGGACGGTCGAGACGGCGCTCGAGTACGGCGTGCCGGCCCCGGTCATCGCCATGTCGCTCATGATGCGGCAACGTTCGCTCGATGAGGACACGTTCTCCGGTAAAGTCGTCGCCGCGCTCCGGAATGAGTTCGGCGGACATGCGGTCGAGAAAAAATAACATCCTTCTTACGCAAAAAAAAGATCGATGATTTAACCCGACTACACCCTCGTCCCTCCTGTGAGGGACGGATTTTTTTGGAAAAGAAATTAATATTCACTTTCCCCTTTTTTATCAATCAAGCGTGTTTGTCATCGACCCGATCGAGCTATTTTTCGCTTGCAGATGCCAACTGTGACATTTATCCGCATTGGGTAATACTTGATTTTCGTTTGTATATATAGGAAAAACAGGTTTTCACCTAACTAAATATTATTTTATTTGTCAAATTATCGAGGGCCATAGTAGCGTATGATTAAATTGTTCTATAAATGCGATTACTCTGGAGGAAATCTTATGAACCCATTAACCGAGTCAAGCACGAATCGCTCCGAAGCACTACAAGAAGCAATCGAACAGTTCGCGTATTTCACACGAGGAGGGGCAGCGTACGACGTAGAGAACCTGTTTGCGAACCTGTCCGAGCAAGCGACACGCCTCAGCGAGCAGTCTAACGTGTTCGACGTCCAAGTCGACCGTGAAACACAGCCGACGCTCAAGCTACATATCAAGGAAGAAGACTTCGTCATCGGAGGCATTCAAGCCGAGCTCGACAAAGAACAGAACACGATCTCTCTCGCGGTCTTCACGTGTGAGAAGGAAGTATTCGCAACGATCGCAAAAGATGTGTTCGGATTGGTGTTGTTCACACCGGTCACACAACCGAACGCATTCGGCCTCGATCCGCGCCGTGTCGGACCACGGTTCATGGAAGAGTTGACGCTCGTCTTGTTCAACGAGATCCATAAGTTCCGTGTCCCTGAGTAACGATTTGACCGTCCGTCCCTCCTGTTCGCAGGAGGGATGTTTTTAGTTGGCTGACACATTGAACGACCTCCCGCGGGCGAGCAGGAGGTCGTTCTTCATTTCATCTCATATAGCTCTTCCCCAAGCTTCACCCGTCCGTCCGGATACTTGTATAGCACGTGCGAAAGCGACAGCTCGGTCGGCGCCTTCAGCCCGGCCGCGGCCGTCATGTTGTACAGCCCTTCCCGGAGCGAGATGATGTAGTTCGTGACACGGAAGCTCTTCTCGTCGACGACGAGGGCGCGCTGGAGTTTCGGGTCGGTCGTCGCCACACCGACCGGACATCGGTTCGTGTGGCACACTTGCGCCTGGATGCAGCCGACGTTGAACATGAGCCCGCGGGCGATGTTGACGCAATCGGCACCGAGCGCGAGGGCGACGGCGATCTTATCGGCCGTGACGAGCTTGCCGGAAGCGAACAGTTTGACGCGATCCCGGAGACCGTGCTCGAGCAGGAGCCGGTGCACGAACGGGAGCGCGGCCTTCAAAGGGAGCCCGACCGTATCGGCGAGTTCTTGGTACGTCGCCCCGGTGCCGCCTTCGCCACCGTCGACGGTGATGAAGTCCGGGTGCTTATCCGCCTTGGCCATCGTTTCGATCAAGTGTTCGATATCATCGAGTTTCCCGACGACGAGCTTGATGCCGACCGGTTTCCCGCCGGCGTCCCGCAGCATGTCGATGAAGTCGAGCAGTTCCTCGTTCGTGTTGAACTCGGAGAAACGGTTCGGGCTGTCGATCGTCTCACCGACTTTGACGTTTCGAATCGCCGCGATCTCCGGCGTCACTTTCGCGCCGTCGATATGCCCGCCGCGCGTCTTCGCGCCTTGGGCGAGCTTCAACTCGAACGCCCGCACTTGTTTCAAGGCGGCCTTCTGCTTAAACGCCTCGAGCGAGAACGCCCCGTCCTCGGTGCGCACCCCGAAGAGCGCCGGACCGATTTGACAGATGAGGTCGACACCGCCTTTCAAGTGATGGTCCGACAGTCCGCCCTCGCCCGTGTTCATCCACGTCCCCCCGGCCCGGCCGAGCCCGATCGACAGCGCCGTGATCGCATGCTCGCCGAGCGAGCCGAAACTCATCGCCGACTGTCCGACGAGACCCCGGAGACGGAACGGGTGCCGGCACGTCGTCTCCCCGATGACGGGAGCGTCTTCTTCCGTCAACAAATACGGGGCGATTTCCCGCTCGACGAGATGCTCTTTGCGCGTGAACAAGTTATCCTCATCGACCTCGTAGAGCAACGTCGTCACACGGCTCGAGTTGTCGATGCGGAGCTCGTTCCGGTTCGTCGGATAGAGGACGTTCTGCAAGTAATAGCCGCCCGCCTCGAAGTCACGCTCGGAGCCGAAGCCGATGATGCGTGACTTGTATTTCCCGGAAATGACGGCCGCCTCGTAGTCGTTTCGCGAGAACGGCTTCGCCTCATTGTCGTTCAAGAACAGATACTGCCGGAGCTCCGGCCCGGCCTTCTCGAGGATGTAGCGCACTTTACCGAGGATCGGGAAGTTCCGCAGGACGGAATGTTCTTTCTGCATCCGGTCCTTGCGCCACATATAAAGGAGAAACAAGAACGGCGCGGAGATCATCGCGAGCATCAACACGAGTAACATCACGAGCATCATCGTATTCACGGACATCGGGTCGCCCTCCCTCATGGATTGTCCTTATCCGATACCACGGCCGAAAGCTCTCGAAACGAAAAAGACCGGCGAATGCCGGCCCGTTCACTTCTTCGTCAACTCGTTTGCCTTGTCGACTTTCTCTTTGTCGTGCTTCAGTTGCTTCTCGATATCGTACGCCATGTACATGTCGTTTTTGATCATGTAGTCGGCGATCTCGGCATGGTCCTCGATTGCCTGGTTCAACTGCTTGATGAGCACTTTCCGCACGTCCGGTGACGCCGTCTCGGTCACGGCGACCGCATACGCCCGGACGGCCGACTTGGCCGTGATCAGCAGGTCCGTCGCGATCAACTCATCCCGCTGCTTGCTCGGCCGTTTCAAGTTTTCAGTGATGCCCATTCATCTCTCCTCCTCACGCCTTGTTCGGCAACAGTTGCTTCAACTCACTGACCGCCTGCTCGGTGTTCTTCAAATGCTTTCTTGCGATCTTCTTCAGCTTGTCGTCTTTGATGAGCGGCTCGCTCACGTATCCTTTGACGAGCCCTGCTTGCTTCAACGTCAACATCTCGTGAATCTCCAACACTTCGTGAATGGCGAGCTTGTTTTTAGCCATCATTGTTCCTCCTTTTCGTTAACGCGCGACCGGCGCATCGGCCTTCTCCCGAGTATGTTTGAGCAACCATCCGTGGAACAAGAATTCGACGACCGCGGTCGCAAGCGCCGTGTAAAGCGCGAGCAAGACGAAGCTCGTCTCGGTGGCGATGTCGAAGTCCAAGATCCAAAGGAAGAACCACGTCAAGAAGAAGACGAGTCCGAAATCGGCCGCTGTCGCGACGAGGTTGCCAAACTTTCGCAACACGAGCAAATCCCCTAACCAATACGCGATGATGCCGACCATGAACGAAATCCAGGCGGCATGATACCACGGCACGCCGAACCCGAGCGTCAAAACGGCGATAAAGACGACGAGAAGCGCCCCATGCTTCAGCGTCAACGCCTTCATATGATTGACCGGCATGTTGATGTCCCCCTTTCCTGTGTTAACCATGTTTCCCGAACGCCCTCAGAAAAAACGAGAAAATTTTCCAACTGTATCGCAACATAGTGATAGACGGACTCTCTCCAACCTACAAAAGACCCTCATCCGCTTCGGACGAGGGTCTCGCTTCACGACTCATTTACAGCCGACGTTTCCTACAAACATTTACAGTTGTATGACAGTCAGTTCTTGGGCGGGAGCGACTTGACGGCCGGTCCCTCGATGACTTCGCCGTTCGGTTTGAAACGCGAGCCGTGGCACGGACAGTCCCATGAGCGTTCGGCGTTGTTCCAGTTGACCGTACAGCCCATGTGCGTACAATTCGAACCGACGAGCGACACGTTGCCGTCCGGGTCCCGGTAGGCGGCGACGTGCTCACCGTTACGGTTGACGATCGCGCCTTCATCGAAGCCGAGGTCGTCCACCGTCTTGTCCGCTCGCTTCACTTTCCCTTTGACGAACTCTTTGGCGACGTCGGCGTTCGTCTTCACGAAGCGGGCCGCATCCGACAGTTTCCACTTCGACCGGGTCGGGTCATACAAGTCCTCGTATCGGTTCGGCTGACTCGTGATGAGGTCGGCGATCAACCGCCCGGCGACGATGCCTTGGCTCATCCCCCATTTCGAGAAGCCGGTCGCGACGTAGACGTGCGGTGTATCGTTCGTCATCCGACCGATATACGGGACTTTGTCGAGCGTGATCATGTCTTGGGCCGACCAATGGTGCGTGAACTCGTCGACACCGAAGTGGCGCTCGGCGAACTCGCCGAGGTGCTCGTAACATTTCTTCGTCTCTTCCTTGTGACCCGACAGATGGTTCTCCCCGCCGAACATGGCGACCTTCTTGCCGTCGCGCTTAATGTGACGGAGGGAACGGCCGGGCGAGTCGACACTGATGAACATACCTTCCGGGAACTGATCGACCTCGGCCGCGACGACGTACGACCGCTCGATTTCCATCTTCGCGAAGTAGAGTCCTTTGAAATCGTTGAACGGGAAATGGGTCGCGACGACGACGTCTCTCGCCGACACGGTGTGGCCGGTGAGCGTCGACAAGACGTGCGGTGTCCCGTACTCGATCTTCGTGACGCGTGTCATCTCGTACAGCGTGCCCCCGAGCTCGAGGAACCGCTTCATGAGACCTTGTAAGTATTTGACCGGGTGGAACTGGAGCTGGTCGCGCATGACGGTCGCCTTCTTCACCTCATACGGCAACAAGCCGTTCACCTCGTCGGTCGCGTCGCCGCCGTCGATGCCGAGTTTCGCATACGCCTCGTCCTCTTTCTCGAGCAACTTCGCCGAACTAGATGACGCGTCGCTGTACATGTAGGCGTGCTGCCGCTCGAGGTCACAGTCGATCTGATGCTGTTCGACTTGGTCCGCTAAATAATGGAGCGCGTCCATGTTCGCCTCGTAGTAGAGCTTCGCCTTCTCCTCGCCGAGCGTCTTGATCAGCTCCGCGTAGACGAGGCCATGCTGGGCCGACACTTTCGCCGTCGTATACCCGGTCGCCCCGCTCCCGAATTCGGCCGCTTCGATCAAGACGACGTTCCTGCCCCGTTCGGCGAGCTCGAGCGCCGCCACGACACCGGCGATGCCGGCCCCGACGACGGCGACGTCCGTTTGGATATCCGCTTGGAGCGATGCCGTCTTTTCCCCGGCGACGTCACGCCAATACGACTTCGGAAAATCGTGTAACATAGAATCCCCTCCTTCAAATGTGAATGCATGGTTGAATTACCCTTCATTTGACGGAAGGAAACAAAAAGAGGCCTCGCGTCAGGCCTCCTTCTTCTCGGGGATCGTGATCGTATCGAACTGTTCCGCCCGGCAGAGCGTGATCGCCTGCATGGCGAGTTTGTAGTCGTCCTCGGTCAAGGCGAGCAGCTCGGTCGGGAGCACCCATTCCTTGTTGTTGTACAGATGGATGACGAGCTTGACGAGGGTGAGCGCTTCCTTGTCGAACGTGTTGTCATCGATAATCGTCCCCGTCCGGATCGCCCCTGTCTCCAAATCCATGTACGGCAGCAAGATGTCCCGTACGCTCTCGTTCCCTGAGATCAAGTAGAGCGCCGAGAAATACTCGCGGCTCACGTTCCCCGGGTCAGCCAGACGGTGCGCCAACTGCTTGAACGTCTCGTAATGGTCGGGCGTTAAAAATTCAATGTTATGCATGGCGAATTCCTCTCTCGTCTCTAGGCCGTGTGTCGTTCATCTGTATTAATTCCACCATTTGGAGTTAAGTAACCCATTTTCGCCGGAAAATCGTGGATCGGACACAAAAGATGATAGAAATACCCCGCCCTGTATATTCCAGTTTTATTCTAATTTTAGCGAAGCCGGTTTTCGGGAAGGATAGTGTCAAGAAGGTTCACAGCAAGTTCTTGGACTACATTACAGTTAGGAAGTGATTGGTGTGTACACCATTGGCGTCGATATCGGGACGACGAGCACGAAAGCCGTCCTGTTTTTCAATCACCAGCAACTCGCGGTACATAACGTGTTGTACCCGCTCCTCACCCCGGACACGGAGACGGCCGAACAAGACCCGGTCGTCATCTATGGGGCCGTCCTCGAGGCCGTCTCGGCCGTTCGCGCGCACGCCGACGGTCCCGTCCGCTTCGCGTCGTTCAGTTCGGCGATGCATAGCTTGATCGCCCTCGACGCGTCAGGACACCCGCTCACAAGGAGCATCACGTGGGCCGACAGCCGGGCGAACCCGTACACGCAAGAGATCAAACGCGAGTTCGACGCGAGCGCGCTCCATATGCGCACCGGCACGCCGGTCCACCCGATGGCGCCGCTGTCGAAGCTGCGTTGGTTAAAACATGAGCAGCCGGACGTGTTCTCGCGCGCCGACAAGTTCGTCTCGATCAAAGAGTACGTCTTCTACCGCCTCACCGGAAGCTACGTCGTCGACCACTCGATCGCCTCGGCGACGGGGCTGTTCAACTTGGAGATGCGCGACTGGGATCCGGAGGCGCTCATGATTGCCGGCGTCACGCCGCGACAGTTGTCCGCTCTCGTGCCGACGACCGAAATTTTAGCTCTTAAACCAGACATCGCCGGGACGCTCGGTTGGGACTTCCCGCTCGTCGTCGGGGCGAGCGACGGGGCACTGTCGAACCTCGGCGTCGGGGCGTTCAATCCGGGTGTCGTCGCCGTCACAATCGGAACGAGCGGCGCCATCCGCACGGTCGTCCGGGAACCGGTCCAGGACCCGAAAGGCCGCATCTTCTGTTACGCGTTGACCGACAAGCACTGGGTCATCGGCGGGCCGGTCAATAACGGCGGCATCATCCTCCGTTGGCTCCGCGACGAATTCGCAGCGAGCGAGGTCGAGACGGCGAAACGACTCGGTTTGGACGCCTATGACGTGTTGACACGGATTGCCGAGACGGTAAAACCGGGGTCGGACGGCCTGTTGTTCCACCCATACTTGATGGGTGAACGGGCACCGCTCTGGGACTCGAGCGCGCGCGGTTCGTTCTTCGGGTTGAGCATCCATCATAAGCGCGAGCACTTCATCCGTGCCGTGTTAGAAGGCGTCATCTTCAACTTGTATACGGTCATGCTGGCGCTCGACGAGTTGACGGGCGCGCCGAACCGGATTCACGCGACGGGTGGGTTCGCCCAGTCGAGCCTGTGGCGCCAGATGATGGCCGACATCTTCGACACGCCGGTCGTCGTCCCGGAGAGCCATGAGAGTTCGTGCTTAGGGGCGGTTATGCTCGGGGAGTATGCGTTCGGCGACATCGACGACTTCACGGCCGTGCCGCAAGTGACGCATGAGCACACGCCGAATATGGAGGCGACGACCGTCTACCGGGAGCTGTTGCCGATCTACATCCGGCTCTCCCGTCACTTTGAAGAAGAATATGAGGCGATTTCAGACTTTCAACGAAAGCATGTATAAGAAAAGACCAAGTTCATTGCGAACTTGGTCTTTCGTACGTCACCATGACGAACTGTCCGAACGCGCGTTGGCTCGTCAATTTCAACTTCGTCTCTTTCGTGCCTTCCGGGAAGAGCGGGATGCCTTCCCCTAATACGACCGGGGCGATGGCGATCTCATAACGGTCGATCAAGTCGTGCGCCATCGCTTCTTTGATGACCTCTCCTCCCCCGACAATCCAGATGTCGCCGTCGACGTGTTGCTTCAACCGTTCGATGAGCTGTTCGATCGGCTCGTCCGTGAACGTGACGTACTCGGCTTCCCGGTCCGGATGTCGCGTCAGAATATAGTTCGGGATGTCCTTGTACGGATAGCCGTCCGGCTCGAGCACGAGCACTTCCTCATACGTCTTTCGTCCCATGATGACGGCACCGACCGTCTTAAAGAAGTCGGCGTACCCGTTGTCCCCTTCCCCCTCGACTTCAAACAGCCAATCAAGTTGGTCGTTCATGCGGGCGATCTTTCCATCTAAACTCGTCGCGATATATAAAACGACGTTTGCCATGATGCGTTCCTCCTTCATTCGTGATATGTTCAGCTTACTTGAGAACCACGACAAAAATTGACGGGAATGAGTGAGATGAAAAAACGACATTTGCAGTTGATTCGGCTGTTGAATCGCGGGCGTCGGTTTACGGCGGACGAACTCGCCCATGAGACGGGTGCCTCGGTCCGCACGATTCAACGCGACATGCTGACGCTCGAAGACCTCGGCTATCCGATTTGGAGCGTCCCCGGCACGGGCGGGGGATACGAGATGTTGCCGAATCGGTTACTGCCCCCGCTCCAGCTCCGGGAGCAAGAAGCGGTCGCGCTGTACCTCACGCTCAAATGGATGGAACAGATTCCCGATGTGCCGTTCGGGAACATGCGAGACACTTTGTCCGACTGGTATGTGAACGAATTGCCGCACGACCTCGAGACGAAAATCGCTCGGCTCGAGAAGAACATCCTCTGGCTCGGGAATAAGACCGTCCCGTCGGCCCCGTTCACGAAAGACGTGTTTCAGGCGGTCGAACGAAGACAAAAAATCGAGCTGACGTACGCGACGACGAAAGGATCACGTACGTTCACGATCGCCCCGGTCGGCATGGCGCTCCTCGATTTGAAGTGGTATATGTATGGCCTCTCGGATTACGGGCTACGCCAATATCGGATTGACCGCATCGAATCAGTCCAGTTGCTTGAAGAGACGTTCGAGGCGGACGATTTGGCGACATTCCTCGAGGCGAGTGATAAACGAACCGGTGTGACCGTTCGGCTCGAGCTCACGCCGCTCGGCCGCCGTCTGCTTGAAGACGTATTACCCGATATTGGGGAACGGAATGAGTGGGACGTGCCGGAAGCCGAGTTGCCGTTCTTATCGCGGCATTTGCTCGCAGCCGGAGCGGAAGTCGAGGTCGTCGAGCCGATTGAACTACGGGAGATGATGCGGGAGCAGGCAAGCAAGTTGTGGGAGTTATACAAATGAAAATGGACTCATACCGGGATAGGTGTGAGTCCATTTTAGGTCGATTTTTGTTGAAGCTGACGAACTGACTCAAGGAGCCGTTCGGCATTTTTAGGGCTCTGTAGCAGATACATCGTCTCTATCAGTTGATTGTATTCTTGCTCGGGCATGATGACGGTATTGTGACCATTCTTTCGGACGATGGTAATCGTTTCACTATTTTCATGCACTCGATTAAGAATTTCTTTCAAGTTTTTCTGCGCTCTTTCAAAAGTGATTGTCGCCATGTTCCTCTCCCCCATTCGATGATTTATATCCATAATTATACCCAAATCAGTATAAGGCATACTTGAAACAGGAACTAACACTTTGCAGAGGATGAATCCTTCGGCTCATATGATTGAAAGTAATTTGAGCAAGGCATCGGCGTCATCACGTTGTCGTTTGCCATCGGTCTCATCGTCTCGACGCTCATCAACGTCATCCAATTTTGCCGTACCTCGTCCGTTTCGGATTAACCTACTTCATACAAAAAGCCTAACCGGACCTTGGTTAGGCTCTTTGTTCAATTCGCTTCATCCATCTCTTTATGCAGTTTCAGCAACTCATTCTTATACAAGTCTGAGCGTCCCCCGAAGATGGCCTGAATATTATTTTTCACTTTGACGACCCCGGCCGCACCGAGCGCCTTCAACTCGTCCTCATCGATTTGTGACACGTCTTTCAATTCGACGCGAAGCCGCGTGAAGCACGCGTCGATGTCGACGATGTTGTCCCGGCCGCCGAGCGCTTCTTGGATGGCGAGCGCCGTCGTCTGAATCGACGTTTTTCCTGCTTTCTTCTCATTGTAGTCTTTCCGAGTGAACAGTTTCGTCTCTTGCCCACCCCGGCCTGGCGTCGCCAAGTTCCACTTTTTAATCGCGAACGTGAAAATGCCGTAATAGACGATGAAGAAGCCTGCCCCGACGACGAGGTTCATCCACCAGCGTGGCGTCCCTGGCAACACGTTCACCAAGACGTAGTCAATCAATCCCGAACCTCCGGCCCAGCCGATATGCGCATCGAGCGCGTACATGAGGGCGAACGACACCCCTGTCAGAATGCTGTGGACGACGTAGAGGAGTGGCGCGATGAATAAGAACGTGAACTCGATCGGTTCCGTGATCCCGGTCAAAAACGCCGTCCCGGCCGCAGCGAGCAACAGACCACGGACGACCGGGCGCTTGTCCGGGTCTGCCTGACGGTACATGGCGAACGCCGCACCGAGAAGACCGAACATGACGATTGGGAATTTCCCGGCCATGAAACGACCGGCCGTGACGTCGACACCTTCGGCGATTTGGGCGAGGAAGATATATTGATCCCCGCTCACGATCGAGCCGCCGACTGTCGCCGTACCCCCGAGTGATGTCCACAAGAACGGGGCATACCAAATGTGATGCAGTCCGGTTGGAATCAACAGCCGTTCGAGCATCCCGTATAGCCCGACGTAGGCCGGATTCGTCGCGTCGCTCGCGATGACGTTCGCCATCGCCGTGAGACCGCTCTGAATCGGTGGCCAGACGAGCATCATGACGAACCCGAGCAAAATCGAGAAGAAGACCATGATGATGCCGACCGAGCGATCCCCGGCGAAGAAACCGAGCATCTCCGGTGGGTTGAACGTATGGAACTTCTTATACACCCAGACGGCGAGCAAGCCGACCGCGATTCCGCCGAGCACGCCCGTCTCAAGCGACGGGATACCGAGCAACATGCCGTACTCTCCGCTCTCGGCCGCCATCTCGGTCGTGATCCCGAGTGCGATCGAGATTGTCGTGTTCATAATGACGTAGCCGACGAGGGCGGCAAGCGCCGCAATCCCTGAACCGCCGGACAAACCGACCGCGACGCCGAGCGCGAAGATGATCGGCAAGTTGGCGAAGATGCTCAACCCGATCTGTAGCATCCCGGCACTAATCGCCTCGACCGTCCCATTTTGAAGAAACGTCCAACTCTCGGCGAGCGGACCGGTCAGCGCCGCCCCGAGACCGAGCAAAATCCCGGCCGCCGGCAAGAGCGCCACGGGCACCATGAGCGCCTTCCCGAACTTTTGAAATACACCGAACCATTGACTCATCTGATTCACTCCTTATGTGTAAGCGTTATCAATTCACAAAACGAACAAAGGGGAAGATTTCCCCTTCGTCTTTAGCGTGTGACCGTCTCCCGTTGTTTGAGGGCCGGCCAATAGTTCTCGTTCTCGTGGATCAAATCGTCAAGGATTTGACGGGCGACCGGCGCATCGACGACGGTCCGGTTGAGCGTGAGTGCTTGGAGCGCTTTCTCATAGCTGTTCTCGAAGTAGGCGTCGACGACAAGCTGTTCGTAAGCGAGTTGCCCTTCGATCATCCCTTTGTAGAAGCGCGGGATGTGCCCGACCGCGAACGGCTTCGGCCCACGGTTCGTCAGCATCGCCGGTACTTCGACCATCGCATCGTCCGGTAAGTTGGCGATGATGCCATCGTTCTTCACCATGACGATGAAGATGTCGCCGTTGTTGTAGGCGAGGGACGCCGCGACGCGAATCATGTAGCAGCCGTGGATGTCGACTTCAAGATGCGCGTTCTCGAGCGAGTCGTCGGCGATGATTTGATCGCACATCGAGAAGACGCGCTGTTGGCGCCCGTTGATGACTTGACGGGCCCGCGTGTTTTCCACGTCTTCCTTCTCCGCCATGTCCGACGGATACAAGTAGTACTGGAGGTACGTGTTCGGCAAGTATTCCGGGAAGTCGGTGAGCATCTTCTCGACTTGTTTGAACGTCTTGATCCAAGACGGGTCGTTGGCGATCTCTGAGTCTTCCGGGATGAACCCGTCCTCTAAGATGGCGCGCTTGATGTCTTCTGTCAGCTCGTTGCCTTCTTTGTCATAAATGCCTGTGAACCAACCGAAGTGGTTGAGCCCGAAGTACTCCGGCACGAGGTCCCAAATCTCTTTGCCGAGAATTTTCGCGTAACTGACCATGATCGCGGCCGGCATGTCACAGATGTTCAAAATCTTTTTATCGTTCGGGTAAGCACGCTTCAACGCCTCGGCGACGATGGCGGCCGGGTTCGTGTAGTTCAAAATCCACCCGTCCGGTGAACCTTGACGGATGTCGGCGACGAGATCGATCATATCCCCGATCGAGCGCATCCCGTACGACATCCCGCCCGGTCCACACGTCTCTTGTCCAACCACGCCGTGACGGAGCGGAATCTGCTCATCTTTTTCGCGCATTTCCAGGCCGCCTGTCCGAATTTGGACGAAGAAGAAATCTTTGTCGCGGAAGGCGTACTCTTTGTCCGTCGTATACTCGAACAGCTCAAGTTCCGGATAATGCTCACGCAAGATGACGTCAGTCGCTTTGGCGACGCGCTCTTGGCGGTCACCGTCCGTATCGTAAAACGTGATTGAACGTAGTGGAAAGTGAGCCTTCTCTTCGATCAAGCTCATGATCATACCGATTGTGTACGTGCTGCCGCCACCGACGACGACGAGGCGTTGTCCTTGTTTCATGTGTGCGTTCCCCTTTCGGATACATATCTCATTGATTACAATACAAATCTAATACATATTATCTTAATCGTCAACATTAATTTTGAAAACGTTTTATTTCGTGTATACTGAACGTATGAATCTAAGTCGTATCGGAGGGTCCACCATGAAGGCAAAGTCACCGCTTTATCAGCAAGTCGCGCAACGAATGCGTGCGTTCATCGAGTCCGGCACGTGGGCGCCCGGCGAGGCAATCCCGACCGAGGCACAGCTCGTCGAAGAGTTCGGCGTCAGCCGGGTCACCGTCCGTCAAGCGGTCAAACTGCTTCAAGAAGAAGGGCTGTTATGGAAACGCCAAGGGAGCGGCACGTACGTCCAGTCCGAGAAGATCGAGCACAATATGTATGAGCTGAAAAGTTTCACCGAAGATATGAGGCGTGAAGGGAAAGACGTGACGAACAAAGTGCTCACGTTCACCTTGCAGCCACCGAGTGAGAAAGTCCGGGAAGCGCTCGAGCTCGAGGAAGGTGACCTCGTCTTTTACGTGCGACGGCAACGGTTCGCCGACGGCGAGCCGCTCATCGTCGAGGACACGTACCTTCCGCTCAAACTCTTCCCCGACTTGACGTATGAAGTGATGACGCAGTCGAAGTACGCCTATATCGAAGACGTGAAAGGACTTAAAATCGCGGACAGCGTCCAAGAATTCATCCCGGTGCTGCCGGCAAAAGACATCGCCGAGATGCTCGGAGTGAGCGAACGGACGCCCGTGCTCAAAGTCCAGCTCTACTCGTTCCTCATGGACGGCAGCCGCTTCGAGTTCACCGAGACGTATTTCAAGAGCGAGGAATATCGTTTTATCATCCGTGCCGGACGGAGACGCTGAACGAGGCCAAAAACTAACCGCCATCGAACGATTCGATGGCGGTTTTTGATTGCCGATACCTCAATCGGGTAAAGGGTACCATATGTTTACATCGGCACCGTCCACCCCCTTCGTTCACTTGTAAGGAGGGCCAATATGATGAAAAAGAGTTTCCTGTTGCTCGTGTTAGCTTGTCTGTTGATCAGCCCATTGTCACAAGCCGCCGCATCGAGTCCGAAAGCGTACAACGACCGCAGTCTCATCTATTTGACGTTTGACGATGGCCCGCACCGTCAGACGGGCGCACTGCTCGACGTGTTGAAGAAGCACAAGGTCAAAGCCACCTTCTTCATCCTCGGCAACAATATCAAAGGCAACGAGAAAATGCTTCGTCGAATCGTCGCCGAAGGTCACCTCATCGCGCTTCATGGCATGACGCACGACCGGCACAAGTTTTACCGGACGCCGACGACGGCCGTGCGTGAGATGCAACAAGTACAGAAGCTCGTGCTCCAAGTGACCGGCGTCAAGACGAACATCGTCCGCACCCCGTATGGAAGCGACCCGTACATGACATCGGCGCATCGGCAAGCGATGACGAAGGCCGGCTTCCAAATGTGGGACTGGAACGTCGACAGTCTCGACTACCGCTACAAGAAAGACAATCGCCGCGTCCAAAACCAAGTGTTCGCCCGATTGAACGCGAACTACCGAGCGAATGTCGCCTCGATCATCTTGACGCACGACCACTCGATCACCCCGACCGCGCTCGACTATATCTTGCGCCACTCGAAAAAGCGCGGCTATGAGTTCCGGACGCTACACGGCATCAAGAATCCGCACAACTTCTTCAACAAATGGCGCTAACAAACAAAGCCTTGCCGATTGTCGGCAAGGCTTTGTTCATCACATTTCTAGTTCTGTGAACGCGAACGGGACGAGTTCGTCGAGCGTCACTTCTTTAATCTCGGCTTCGCCGTTCGTCATCAACACTTTGAAGTCCGGGTCGCCGAACTCGACGAGCACTTGGCGGCAGATACTGCATGGCGGCAAGAAGTCGACCGTGTCGCCTGACACCGCGACGGCTTCGAAGTCACCTTTTTTATATCCTTGCGCGATGGCCGTGTAAATCGCTGTGCGCTCGGCACAGTTCGTCGCACCGAACGACACGTTCTCGACGTTGACGCCGTTGATGACCGTTCCGTCCTTCATGAGAAGCGCCGCTCCGACACGGAAATTCGAATATGGGGAGTAGGCGTTCTCTTTCACTTGGCGGGCGCGCTCGACTAATTTTTGTTGGTTCATGGGATCATGGTCCTCTCTGACTCGAAATGAACTGATGCCAGTTCCCGTGCCTCTCTTTTTTGGGCAGGATTTTTAGCATACACCCCCCACGAATCAAAGTCAACGACTTTTTGATGGCGCTTTCACATAAAAAGAGTCACATCCGTAGACGTGACTCTCCGCTTACAACTCCCCATTTTTGTTCATCCGAATCAAGAGAAAAATCAAATACGGTGCCCCGACCATGCCGGTGATGACACCGACCGGATAGCGCGCCGTGAAGGCGAACTGGCCGATCAGGTCGGCGGCGAGCACCAAGACGACACCGACGAGCCCGGCCGGAATGATCGTCGAACGCCCGTCCCCGACGAGCCGCTTCGCGATCGGTCCCGCGAGAAAGGCGATGAAGGCGATCGGTCCGGTCGTCGCCGTCGCGAGCGCGAGCATGAGCACCGAGGCGATGATGAGGAGCACCCGCGTCTGGTTCGTCCGGACACCGAGCGACGTCGCCGTCATCTCCCCGAGCTCTAAAATTTGGAGTTGGCGGCTGAGCCAGATGACGACCGGCAGACAGAGCGCGACCGTGATCATGAGCGGCGGTAGCGTCTCCATCTTGGCACCGTTCAAGCTCCCGCTCAACCAGCGCATCGCCGTCCCGACGTCGTTTTGACGACTGATGAGGAGAAGATAGTTGATGACCGCCGTCAGCATCGCCTGGATGCCGATCCCGACCAAGACGAGGCGTCCGATCGAGAACGCGGCGCTCTTCGACAAGAAGTAGATGGCGAGTACCGTCAACAGTCCGCCGATGACCGAGATGATGGAAACGAACGTATCGCTCGCTTGTAGGACGACGATGCCGAACACAGCGGCCGCGCTCGAACCGGTCGTAATCCCGATGACGTTCGGGTTAGCGAGCGGGTTACGGAGCATCGTCTGGAACACGGTACCGGCGACGCCGAACGCGATTCCGGAGAACACGCCAGCGAGCATGCGCGGCAGGCGGATCGTGTTCACGGCGAACGACGCCCCTGGCACGTCGGCCCCGAGCAAGACGCGGACGACGTCCCCGACCGGATAAATCGTGTTGCCGAGCATGAGCATCAAGGCGCTCAAGGCGAGCGCGAGCAGGCTGAGAACGAGCGTCACGACGACGGTCCGCTGCCGACGCCGTCTACTGTTTTGAATCATCGGTTGAAATGGTTTTTGCATCATAAGTCACGCACCTTCACTTTCATCGTCAACGCGATCAAAATCGGCGCCCCGATAAAGGCGGTGACGATCCCGACCTCGAGTTCGCCCGGGCTACCGAGCAAGCGTCCCGTCACGTCGGCGAACGTGAGCAGAATCGCCCCGGCGAGCGCTGACATCGGGATGACGAACCGTTCGTCTGGCCCGATCGTCAAGCGGATCAAGTGCGGCGCGAGCAGTCCGATAAAACCGATCGGCCCCGCGAGCGCCGTCGCTGCCCCGCACAGAATCACGCCGGCGAACGAGGCGATCAGTTTGAGCGTGCCGATCCGGACGCCGAGCCCTTTGGCGAGCTCTTCCCCGAGGCCTAAAATGTTCAACGACGGGGCCGCGAGGATGGCGATGACGATCCCACTGATAAAGAACGGCAAGAACGTCATGATCGAATCCATGTTGCCGGCACCGACGCTCCCGACTTGCCAGAACCGGAACTGGTCCATGACGTTCGAGCGCGGGATCATGATCGCCATGACGAGCGACGACAAGGCCGCACTCGTCGCCGCCCCGGCGAGGACGAGCTTGAGCGGGGTCGCCCCACCCCGACCGAGCGACCCGATGCCGAACACGAACACGGCCGTCAGGAGCGCCCCGACGAGCGCGAACCAAATGTAGTCCGACGACGACGAGATATTGAAGAACGCGATCCCGACGACGACGAACAGCGCCGCCCCCGTATTCACCCCGAGGATGCTCGGGTCGGCGATCGGGTTTCTTGTGACCGACTGCATCAACGCGCCCGAGACGCCGAGCGCCGCCCCGCACATGAGACTAAAGATCGTCCGCACGACCCGCTGCCGGATGATGTCCGCTTCATACGACTGAACAGCCGGACGGAATAAACCGTCAAGCAGTTCATCCCATCCGACTGTCCGTGAGCCGAAAGCAAGTGAAGCGAGCATGCAGACGACGAGCAAGACGAGTGACCCCATCAAAATGAGAGGAAACCGTTTCGGCGTTTGCAACTTCTTCAGCGTATTCATTTAATTACTCGACTTTCTCGAGTGCTTCCGAGACGAGTTTCACGTACTCGTCGATCGTGTATTCGATCGAGAGCGGTGACGGTGTCCCGGCTGCCGCGAGCGGCGTGTTGTCTTCGATCAAGACGACCGAGCCGCGCTCGATGGCCGGTACTTTGCCGTAGAGCGGGTCCGCTTGAAGCTCTTTGAGCGTCTCTTCGTTCCCGTAGACGACGAAGAGATCGAGGTCGTTCAAGATGTCGGCGTTCTCTGAGCTGAGCTCGAGGTAGAAGCTGCCTTCTTCGAGTTGGTCTTTAATGTTTTGCGGGTACTCCATGCCGAGCTCTTCGATGAAGGCACCGCGCGGGTCACCTGTCGTGTAGATGTAGAACTTCGACAAGTCGCCAGGGCTCAAGGCGACGAACGCGCCTTTCTTGCCTTGCATGTCCGGTACTTCCGCCGCTTTGTCCGCGATGAGCTGTTCTGTGTCGGCAATCAACTGCTTGCCTTCCGCTTCCATGCCCATTGCCATCGCGTTGTAAAGGACCGTGTCTTGCCATGAAGAAACCCAAGGCGTTTCTTGGTACGCGACGACCGGTGCGATTTGTGTCAACGTGTCGTAGTCTTCTTGCGTGATGCCTGAATAGGCGGCCAAGATGACGTCTGGCTGTGAGTCGGCGATCGCTTCAAAGTCGAGGCCGTCCGTGTCTTGGTAGACGTTCGGGTTGTCTTCACCGAGTTCTTTCAACTTCTCTGCTGTCCACGGCAAGACGCCGCTGCCGTCTTGGACGCCGTAGTTCGCAGCCGAGAAACCGACCGGGACGACGCCTAGCGCGAGGGCGACGTCTTGGTTCGACCACCCGACCGTCGCGACGCGTTCCGGCTTCTCTTCGATGACCGTCTCACCGAGCGCGTGCTTGATCGTGATCGGGTAACCTTCTGCTGACTCTGAGTTCTCATCCGTCGTCGCTGGTTCTTCTGTGTTCGAGCCGCAACCGGCGAGCACGAGCATGAACACTGAGACGAACAAGAACATATGTAACATCTTCTTATGCTTTTTCACGTTGTAATCCCCTTTTTCTCTTCTATGACGATGCGTTATCATCGACACTGATAATCATTATCATTTATGAGTATAGGACGAATCCGGGAGCCGTGTCAATCTGAATTTCAAGATAGTTGAGGAAAAGAGAAACAGCCCGCGTGTCTCGATTGATGAGAGGCGGGCTGCCGTCATAACGTTTGGTTGGCCAAATTGATCAGTTGTTGGACGGACAAGCGGCTCTCGTCATCGAGTTCGACCGTATTGCCATCAATGTAGTAGATGATTCGTGCCGTGAAACCGTCTTTGTTCTGCCACCACAATGCTTGTGACGTCGCGTCCGTCTCGTCAAAGAAAGCCGATGTCCCGTCTGCAAGTATGTATTGCTCTCCATATAACGAGAGATCCGCCACGTCAGCCGGTTCATCGATGACTTTGTCGACGATGTAGCTTAGTTCTTGAGTCGTCTCTTCATTCACATAATGAAACACGAAAATATGGAAATGATGCGGCACTTTAATGTCGACTTCTGTGTAACGTCGAGTGATTTCAAACGGAAACGCAATCGGTTCCTCAAACGTGTGTTCAATCGGTAAGTTCGATGAATCTGGCCGGTCTGTGGCCAGTTCCACCAAAGCGAGGATGACAAGCAACCACCCTAGTATTCGCACAATCCTTTTCAATTTCATTGATTTTCGCTCACTTCCTAAAAAATTGGTTTTACGATTATGGATACGCCTCGACGCTCTCATTTTGTGGACGAGAATGGATCGTCCTGTCAATAAATCAAGGGCGTCGCTCACGCATGACATCGGCCATCGGACAACCTTCTTGCCCAAGTTCAGAGACGATGCGCGCATAATCTTCGTCGTTCCGGTTTTGGCTCAGCTTGAACGCCGCCTCGATGTCTGAGACGTCGATTCGAAAGCCGACGACACCGTGTTTTTGACGCTTGACCGGTTCCGACAGCTCTTCCCAGACGACGGCGTCTCCCCGCTCCCCTTCATGGTCCCGGAGCAGGCCGGCCAATTCGTTCTCGAGCTCCGTTTCGGTCATGATCGTCGCCTTCCCGTAGAGATGGACCGCCTGATAGTTCCACGTCGACACGTCCTCATGGCCGTACCACGACGCCGAGACATAGGCGTCCGGTCCTTGGACGATGACGAGCACCGTCTGTTGTTCAATCGTTTTCCATTGCGGATTATGTTTGGCGATATGCGTCGTGAACGAAAGCTGTCCGTCCGTCTCATGCAGACGGAGCGGTACGTGCGTCGCGATCGGCTTATGCCCGTCATATGTGACGACGGTGCCGAAAGGATGGGCCTTCAAAAAGGCGTGGACTTCCTTCGGGTCGGTCACGGCGTATAATTTTGGGACGTACATCCAACTCCTCCTATCTGAGTAACCCTCGTCTAAGCCGCGTCAAGTAGGGTAAAGACAAGATGACGCTACATGACTTGAGGAGGGGTTATTATGAAACCGAAAATTCAAGCGTTCGTGTTCGATGTGTACGGGACGTTGTTTGACGTCCATTCCATCAAGACGGCGTGTGACGACCAATTTCCCGGGAAAGGTGAACAAATCAGCCAGACGTGGCGGACGAAACAGCTCGACTACTTCTTCACCCGCCACATCATGGGTCGCTATGCCGATTTTTCCGTCGTCACACGCGAAGCGCTCCGCTACGCCTTGTCGGCGACCGGCGTGACGTGGACACCTGAAACCGAGGACGCGTTGATTGCGAAATACACCGAACTGTCGCCGTACGATGAGGTCGCAGGTGTGTTAAACGAACTTCACGCAAAACGGACCGTCGTGCTGTCGAACGGGACGGACGCGATGCTCACCGCGCTCATCCATAACGCCGGCTTTACCGACCTGTTCGAGGAGCTCGTCAGCGTCGACGGTGTCAAACAAGCGAAACCGTCACCGGCCGCGTATATGCATTGGTTCAAGAACAGCGGGCTAGAGCGGGACGAGGTATTGTTTCTGTCCTCGAACGGCTGGGATATCGCCGGGGCGAAAAACTTCGGTTTCCACACCGCGTGGATCAATCGCGACGGGAAACCGCTCGACATGCCTGACTTGGCCCCTGACGCCGTCTATGAAGATCTATCCGGAATATTGGAATGGGTCACGGACGAAGCGGCTTGGCCATGATCAAATCGGTTTGGGCGTCGTCGCCCATATAGAACGTGTGGGACCCGGTCTGGACGAAGCCATGCCTTTTATAGAAGGCGAGCGCCTTCTCGTTATGTTCCCAGACGCCGAGCCAGATTTCACGTTTATCCAGCTCGTTCGCGCGTTGGATCGCCTGGTCATACAACGCCTTGCCGACGCCACTCCCTTGGAAGGCGCGACGCACATAAATTCGTTCGAGCTCGAACGCCCCCTCGCCCATCGCCTCCGTTTGGGCGTTGTTGGCGTTCCCTTTCATATACCCGGCAAGTTCCCCTTCAAGCATGGCGAAAAAGAACGTCGAGTCCGGATTCGCAAGTTCCGCTCTAAGTTGCGGTACGTTGTATGCCCGTTCGAGATACGCCGCGAGATGTGCCGGGTCGTTGTCGGCTTCGAACGTCTCCGTGAACGTCTCGATGCTGATGTCCCGGAGCGTGTCGACGTCTTCGATCGTGCAAGCTTTGATGGTGATCATGTTGCTTCCCCCTTTAGTATTCTCGTTTGTTACCTCGCTTGACCGTTTCCCAATCCCCTTCGATATTGTGACGGACCCGCTTCAACAAACGGAGCAACTGCTCGGCTTCTTGATCCGAGAGACCAGCGAGCGCCACGTCCGTTGAATGGTCATGCTCGCGGAGGATGAGCGGATAGACCGCCTGTCCTTTCTCGGTCGGGTGGAGTCGCTTGATCTTCTTGTTCTGCGGGTCGTCGACTCGTCGAATGAATCCTTCCCGTTCAAGCTTTTGAATCGCGCGCGCCGCCGTCGAGCGGTCGACTTTAATGAGTTCGGCCAGCTTTTCTTGGATGATGCCCGGCTCTTCGCAGATTCGGACGACATATAAATATTGCCCTTTCGTCAGCTCGAGCTCTTTGAACTCGATGTTGCTAATCGAGTCGAGCGCACGGGCAATCATCCCAACCTCGCGTAGATGGTCTCTCATACAATCCTCCCGAATGTTGTATTTACACTATATTATCTTCAGTTTAACTCATTTTATTGCATTTGCAATAAAAAATAACTTATGTCTCACGTCTTTCAATGTGAGAAAATATAGCTATCACTCCACGAAACGAGGGGATTTCATGGCACACCGCATTTACACGACGAGCTTCGCGAGCGTCTATCCGCTTTACGTCGCGAAAGCAGAACGGAAAGGCCGAACGAAAGAGGAAGTCGACACGATTATCCGTTGGCTGACCGGCTATGACGAGGACGGGCTCGAACGACAACTCGCGTCCGAGGTCGACTTCGACACGTTCTTCGCAGCGGCACCGAAGATGAACGAAGATCGCGCACTCATCAAAGGCGTCGTCTGCGGCGTCCGCGTCGAGAACGTCGAGGAACCGCTCATGCGCGAGATTCGTTATCTGGACAAACTCGTCGATGAGCTCGCCAAAGGCAAGGCGATGGAGAAGATTTTACGAGGAGGGAAACTCTAATGGACTACACGACACTCGTCGACGACAAACGGCTCGACGCCTTCATCCGCTTGATCGACGTCATCGACGCGAATCTGCCCGACGGTTTCGAGAAGACGACCGATGGCAAAGGCGTCCACTACGTCGTCCCGCTGTCGACGTATCCGTCCGGGTATCACGTCACACCGGGCACACCGCTCCCTTTCTTGAGCGTCATCGCCCAGAAGCGGCATGTCGCACTCTATCATATGGGCATCTATAGTGACCCGGCGCTGCTCCTTTGGTTCGAGGAGGCGTACGCCGCACAAGTACCGACGAAGCTCGACATGGGCAAGAGCTGTATCCGCTTCGGCAACGTCAAGCATATCCCGTACGAGCTGATCGGCGAGCTCGTCTCGAAGATGACACCGGCGGAATGGGTCCACGCCTACGAACAACGCTAAAAAGAGACAAGTCGCGCGCGACTTGTCTCTTTTGTCATACGTTGAATTTTTTTGTCATCTGACGCATCTCGTCCGCCATGTTCGACAGTTCTTGGGCCGATGCCGTGATTTCTTCCATCGACGCCATCTGTTCTTCCGTCGCCGCCGACGTGTTCTCTGTCTCGGTCGCGGTCGTCTCGGTGATGCCTTGGATCTCGTCCACAGACGTCAAAATCTCGGTCGCACCGGCCGCCATCTCTTGGACGGAACCGGATACTTCTTCGACTTTTTGAGCGACTTCTTCGATGGCGCGCTTGATGTCTTCGAACGCCGCGCCTGCCTGTTGGACGTTCGTGACGCTATGGCCCATCTCGCTCTCGACGACGTGCATCGTTTGGACGGCTTGTTTCGTCTCGGTTTGCGTATCCCCAATCAAGCCGGAGATCCGTTTCGTCGCGACGGCCGATTCTTCAGCGAGCTTCCGGACCTCCGAGGCGACGACGGCGAAGCCGCGTCCGTGATCGCCGGCCCGTGCCGCTTCGATCGCTGCGTTCAAGGCGAGCAAATTCGTCTGCTCGGCGATGCCGGAAATCGTACCGGTGATCATGCCGATTTCTTGCGAGCGGACGTCGAGCTGCCCGATGACCGTTTGCAGTGCTTTCACTTTCTCGTTCATCGCTTCGAGCTGTGACTCGAGCGTGTCAATCAACTCGTTGCCGGTCCCGACTTTTTGAAGCGCACCGTCCGAGAGCTCGGTCATGTGTTGCGCACTGTTCGAGACGTGATGGATCCCTCGCGTCAACTCGGTGATCGTCCCGTTCGACTCCTTCACTCGCGTCAATTGACGCATCGAGCCCGACGCGATCTCTTCCATCGTGACGGCGACCATCTCCGTCGCTTTCGTCGTCTCTTCGACGTTGTTCTTCAAATCGTCAGACGAGACGGCGACACGGCCTGACGTCTCTGTCACTTGCTGAATCAGTTCGCGCAAGTTGTCTTTCATTTGATTGAACGACACAGCGAGCGAACCGAGCTCGTCCCGTGACGAATACGTGCTCTCGGCCGTCAAGTCACCGGCTCCGGCCCGGCTCATGAGCGCATTCAGCTCACGGACGGGACGGACGACGAGCCGTGTGATGTAGACACCGAGCCCGATTGAGGCCAACGCTCCGATGGCGACGAGCACCCAAAACGTAAGCACTGACCGGTTTCGATCATCTTGCATCGCGACGCTTGCCGCTTCAGCTTCTTGATTGATGCCGTCCATGACGGCCGTGGCCGTGTCGACGAGGTTCAGCCGGATTGGCCGTAAATCGTCCAAATAGACGCGGTAAGCCGCTGCATTCTCGTTACGGAGCGCCGGTTGCAAGACGACTTCCGTCCCTTCTAAATAGGCGCTGATTTCTCGGTTCAACTTCTCGACTTGTTGCGTCACCGTTTCGTCTGTCGATGAGAACGTCTCATTGAACACATTCAAGTTCGTGCCGATACTATTGCGTCGTTCTGAGATGTCGGCTTGCAACTCCTCGTTCCGGGCCGCATCGGACGTCAACATCAGTTCGAGCAAATACGCGTCGAGTGCTCGGTTATCCGTACGAATCTGACCGAGCGCGCGAATTGGCACCAACCGTTCTTGATAAATCTCTTCCCCCGCGTCGGCCATTCGCCCGATGAGCGTGTGACTGAGCGCGGCGATGACGACGAGCGTCGTAATGAAAACGGTGAGCAGCACCGCAAACTTTTTGAACATACTTAAATTTTTCACAATAATCCCTCCCACATGCTTTATCGTGCGAAAGGACGCCATCGTGAAGCGAGATTACACATACGTTGACCTAAGTTTGCATTTTTTACATACATAATCGAATTCGAAACACATTGAGGGCATATTCTGTAAGCTGGCTCACCGTCATCGTGAAGAAAAATGCGATACGCTATAAAAAAGAAGTACGAATTGGAAAGGAATGATTCTCGTGCCACGTTGGCTCAAACTCAGTCTTCTGCTCACCTTGTTCGGAAGCCTGTTTTATCTCACGCACTTCCATTATGAGTTGCGGCCGTCTGACGTGCGTGACGTCGTCTTGTCGTTCGGCTGGTGGGGACCGCTCGTGTTCATCCTCATCTATGCGGTCGGACCCCTCATCTTCTTGCCGACGTCTGTCCTCTCGCTCGGTGCCGGGCTCGCGTTTGGCGTCTGGCCAGGCGTGTTATACATCATCGTCGGTGCGACTGCTGCCGCCGTGACCGGGTACGTCATGGCCCGCTTGTTCGGGCGTTCGGTACTCAACGTCGATCGTTACCCATGGTCGGAGAAACTGTTCACGCAAATGGAACAACGCGGCTTCCTCTACGTGTTCGTGTTACGGCTCATCCCGCTCGTCAGTTTCGACTTGCTCAGTTATGCGGCCGGCATCGCAAAAGTCCGTTTCCGATTGTTTCTCTTCGCGACCGTGCTCGGGATGATCCCCGGGACGCTCGCCTATAGCTTTTTAGGGGCGAGCCTCGCCTCGGGGAGTGTGACGACCGTCTTCATCGCCGCCCTCGTCTTCGTGAGTCTGATCGGGGTCACCTACTATTTCCGAAAGCCTGTCCAAAAGTGGCTCGGATTAATGTAAATCTGATTCCCTTTTCGTGGAAAGAAGCGATTGAACCGTCTCCCTTCCTTGCCGTAAAATCGAGAATGGAAATGAGAATCAATTCGAGTGGGGAGACACGATCACATTGAGAAAATGGCTAGTATCAAGCCTATTGCTTTGTCTATTCGTCAGCTTGGCTTTGCCTGTTTCAGCTACGGAGAAAGCGGTCCGCCATGATGACAAACAGCTCGTCTATATGACGTTTGACGACGGCCCCCGCCCCGAGACGCTGTTGTTGCTCGACGTGCTCAAGAAGCACCAAGTGAAAGCGACATTTTTCATCCTCGGCAAACAGATCAAAGGCAACGAGGACGTGTTGAAACGGATCGTCGCCGAAGGACACGCGCTCGGTCTGCACAGCATGACCCACGACAAAAAAGCGTTCTACAAGTCACCGAAGTCTGCTGTCACGGAGATGAAGCACGTCCAGCAGCTCATCTTCCAAACGACCGGGGTGAAGACGAACGTCATGCGCGTGCCGTATGGAAGTGTGCCGCATATGACGAAGCGTCACCGCGACGCGATGACAACGGCCGGGTTCCATATGTGGGACTGGAACGTCGACAGTCTCGATTGGAAACGAAAAGACGACCCGCGCCTGCTTCAGTTCGACACGATTCAAAAGGTGCGCGCCAATCGGGCGAGACAAGTCGCCTCGGTCGTCTTGATGCATGACCAGTCGACGTCCGCGGCCTCACTCGACTACGTCCTTCGTCATTTGAAGCGAGAGCAATACGTGTTCACGACGATCACGGACACCACGCCGCCGTATAACTTCTATAACAAATGGAACAAGAATACGTCACGAAAATGAGCGAGGGGCCGTGAGTCCCTCGCTTCTTTCAACTTTCCGTCTCATCAAATGTGCAATTTCAATCAACATTCGGGACGTCCGTCCGATAATAAAGTAGCCATATCGAACTAATCTACGAATGTGAGGAATCTGTATGAGTTCAACGAAACGCAATCAATTGATGCTCGTGACGACGCTCGTCATCGTCTTGACGTCCGTCATCGTCCACCTGCTCCACCGTTTCACCGATTTTGCTTACGCCTATACCGTCCTGCGGAACGGTACGACCGGTTATCCGTATCCGCTTGCGGTATGGGTGCTGTTCGCGATCCCGGTCGTCTTCTTCATCTGCATGCTGGTGAGCGAACGAAGACACCCCCGCTCGTTCCCGTACTGGATGATGCTGACGCTGACGTTTTCGAGCATCTCGACCGTCGCCGGCGGTCAAGGGCTCGTCGAGTATCACTTCTCGATTTTCGTCGTCTTGGCGATCTTATCGTTCATGCGCCGCATCGACTTGATCCTATACAGCACCGTCATCTTCGCTGTGCAGCATGTGGCCGGGTATTTCTTGTTCCCGGAGATCATTTGCGGCACGAGCGACTATCCGTTCAGTCTTCTCCTCGTCCACGCCGTGTACTTGGTCTTGTTAAGCATCGCCCTCGTCACGCAGATCCATTTCAGAAATTTGGAGTCTGCCCGCGTGAAAGCGAACGAGGACGAGACGAAACGGCTGCTCGACCAAGCCGTCGCGGACGCGAGCCGTCTCGTGACGTCATTAAAAGAACACGCCGCCGAACTCGAGGCCGCCGCGAGTCAATCGCTCGAGTCTGGTGAACAGATTGCCGTCTCGGTCGACCCGATCGTCGCCCATGCGACCGACCAACAGACGTCGATGACGCACGGGGCGGACGAGATTCAAGCGATCCGTTCCCTGACCGCCCTCATCCAAGAACGGATGGCCCAGACGGCGAACGCCTCGTCACGTATCGCCTCGGACGCGGTCGCGGGTAACCGTGACATGCAGCGCATGGAAGCGAAAGTCGAAGAGATCATCGGCGAATCGACGCGGCTCGACGACGTCGTCACGACAATGTCGAACCGTTCGAGCGAGATTCAAGCCATCTTGCAACACGTCGAGACGATCTCCGAACAGACGAACATGCTCGCCTTGAACGCCTCGATCGAAGCGGCCCGCGCCGGTGAGGCCGGACGCGGTTTCGCCGTCGTCGCCTCAGAGGTCGGGAAACTCGCTGTCCAGTCGCGCGAATATGCGTCCGAGATGACGCGTGTCCTCGGCGGGCTGATGGACGACACGAGCGTCGTCCGCGACTCGGCGAAGCTATTTAAGCACGCGACAGAGAACTGTCAAACCGTCGCGTCGGACGTCACGGCCGTCTTCACACGACTGACCGAGGACGTCTCCGAGATCGATGTCCAAATCACCTCGATCCAAGAGACACGTCAACGCGTGACGGCGCAAATGGAAGCACTCGAGACGCGCCTCGCCTCGACGAAAGTCGCCGCGAACGAACTTCAGCTTCAAATCGAACACGTCGCCGCCGCGACCGAGGAACAAGTCGCCGTCCAAAAAGAACTGAGCCACATGTCCGACCGGCTCGCGTCGACCGCGAACACGCTCGAGACCGTGACCGATCAACTCGAGATGCGGGCGAAAACAACATGACAACAGGCCGCGAATCGATGGATTCGCGGCCTGTTTTTTTATAATGCGGAGATCAGTTGTTTCAA
>NZ_JTLB01000016.1:0-41972 GCF_000798975.1 Exiguobacterium sp. ZOR0005
AATCACGAACTTTTGTTCGCTTTTCTGTCACAGCGGTGGCCAAAGGCGTCGGGGACCGGCGATTCATCTCCCACCTACGCCGGGCCATGCCCTGAGCCGCTTAGAGGTGGGAGAATTCTCGCCTAAATCAGTTAAAGAATGGGAGTGATCAGAATGGATATCGTATTTCCGACCGAGCACGGCACGTTCAATTACCGGGTTGCCGGCATTTGGGTGCAAGACGGGCATTTGCTCGTACACCGAAATGTGAACGATGACTTTTGGGCGTTACCTGGCGGCCGGGTCGGCATCGGTGAAGAAGCCGAGCTCGCCTTGACGCGGGAGCTACAGGAAGAGCTCGACGCCTCGGTGACCGGGACGACGTTCGCGTTCGTCTCCGAGAACTTTTTCACGTATCTTGAACGGACAGTCCATGAGATCGGCATGTACTTTTATGTATCGGGTGACCTCCCGCTACATACCGGAGACTTCCACGGACCGGAAGGAGATCACTTGATTTATCGTTGGCAGCCGCTTCGCGAACTTCGTGACTTGAAACTGTTTCCGGAGACGCTCTACGCGTTGCCTCAATCGTTGCCACCACATTTTATTGATCGCTGAGTCAGTAACCACGTCTTGGATTTTGCCGTTTCTCACGCCTGACGCCACGCCAGATGTGTGTGACGAACGCAAGGCTCGAGACCCCGCACGTCGCTAAACATAGGTAAGTCGTCACCGCGTCACCGTCAAGCGCATACGCGTCGATGACGAACCCCTCCGTACCGAGCAAGATGACGCACGTTCCGATGATTGTGAAAATGAGAAAACCGAGACCGAACGTGTTCAACCGCTCTGTCCGTTGGAACGCCGTCACCGCGAACGCGATGACGCTTAGGCACAGTAAAAACCAAAAGACGAACCGGAAATACGTGAACACGTCCATGCGGACTCACCCCTTAGAGGATCGTTTTCAACTCGTTCAAGTCGCGAATCTCATACGTCGTCTCGACCGTCGCTGCCACTTCGTGCGGATTATACCAACACGTATCGAGCCCGTACATCCGTCCGCCGGCGATATCGGCCGTCAATGAATCGCCGACGATGAGTCCGCGTTCCGGCGTGACATCTGAGACACGCTCGAACACATAGTCAAAGAACGGCTTCATCGGCTTTTGCGACCCTGTTGCATCCGAGACGAACACGTCTTGGAAGTACGGCAACAAACCTGACGCCTCGAGACGCTTGAATTGGGTCTCGGTCACGCCGTTCGTGACGATGTAGAGCGGATACTGTTCGCTGAGCGTCTGGACGAGTTCGAGCGCGCCGTCAATGACGTGCACACCGGCGTGCAAGTGGTCGCGATAACGCTGTTCGACTTCGTGTGCATTGATTGTAATGCCGAGCGTGTCGAACAGTTGCGTGTGACGGCCCATCAAGACATCCTCTCGTCCGACCTCGCCGCGTTCGAACGCGCGCCATAATCCACTATTGATTGCCACATACTGTTGTTTTAATTCATCGGTCATCCGAACGTTGTGCGCAGCGAGCAGTTGCTCCAAAGCGACGTGCTCGCTCTGTTTAAAGTCGAGCAACGTGTCATCGACGTCAAATAAAATCGCATCGTATCGTTTCATATCTGTATTACCCCTCTCTGCCTCTAATGTACAGGAACAGACATCGAAGTTCAAAAAAGGAGCAAACCATATGCCGAAACAGCCAATCACCAACCTCGAGTATTCGGAAAAAGAACTCGAATCGTTTTTTTACTTAGCCGACGAGACATTCGGCATCGATTTTCGCGAGTGGTACAAAGCTGGAGAATGGACTGACCGTTATCGCTGCTATTCATTGACGTTCTATCGGAATGTCATCTCGAGCGTCGGGATGAGCCGGATGACAGTGATGATGGACGGAACCGCGCGCGAAGCGTATCAAATCGGAACGGTCATGACGGACGAAATCCGACAAGGAGAAGGGCTCGCCACCCGCATCTTTAAGCACTTGTTCAAGCAGCATGACACGGATGGGTTGCCTTATTTTTTGGCTTGTAACGAAAGGCTTGCACCGTTTTACGAGCAACAGGGGTTCTCCGTCCAACCCGAACCGGAGCTATTCGTTTCAGTCTCGGGATCGGCCTCCCCACTCGAACATGTCGACGTCGATGCCGAACAGTGGCGGCGTTTCAAACTGGAGTCACTCCCGTTTTCACCGCGCCTCTATGCGACAGACGATATGCACATTTGGATGTTCCATTACTATCAAGGGATGAACGAGGACGTGTATCGTTTCGATGACGTCCATGTCATTTATATAATCGAGCGCTCGCGTTTAATTCTGTACGCCGTGCTGTCGCCGCGTCCTGTCGATATGCGTGACGTCGTGGCACGCCTCTCTTTTGAAGGCATCACGGAAATTGTCTTTAAATTTACGGCCGACCTGGATAGTGTGGAGCAACGTCCGTCCAGCGACGGTCCATGGATGATTCGCATGAACGAAGGGAAGTTTTTCCCTGAAGGTTGTCGCTTCCCTTATTTGTCGCAAGCATGAAAAAACTCGCCTCACGGGCGAGTTTTTTCATGTGCGAACGTATCTCGTAACGATCGGGCCGCCTCTCTCACAGCGCGTTTCGCTTCTGGCACGTAAAAGTAATAGTTCGCAAATCCGTGAATCAATCCGGCATAGTTCTTATAGTCAACGGGGACACCGAGGCTGACGAGCTTGTTCGCATACGCCCGCCCGAGGTCCCGAAGCGGATCGTACTCCGCCGTGAGAAGGGTCGTCGGTGGCAATTCCGCCAAGTATGGGGACAAGATCGGCGACGCATACGGATGTGCCAATTCCGTCTCATCATTAAAATATTGCTGCTGGAACCAGCGAATCAATCCTTCGTCGAGCAAGTAGCCGTTGGCATATTCGATCAAAGACAACGGTAAATTTTCCTCGGTCCCCGTGACCGGGTAGAACAAGAGCTGATGCACGATAGACGGGCCACCCCGCTCGAGCGCAATCAAGGCACTCACCGTGGCAAGCGTCCCGCCGGCGCTGTCGCCTCCGACGGCGAGACGAGAGGCGTCCACCCGGAGTGTTGCCGCATGTTCGGCGACCCAGGCGAGCGCATCAAAGCTATCGTAAACGGCCGTCGGAAATTTATGTTCTGGTGCGAGTCGGTAACTGACCGAGATGACGGTACAGTCGGCCTCATTCGCGATAGTCCGGCAAATCGCATCGTGCGTGTCGAGACTCCCCGTGACGTAGCCGCCTCCGTGATAATAGACGAGGGCCGGCGCAATCCCACGACCCGTCCGATAGATACGAATCGGAATCGTCCGTCCCGGTAATGGAATGAGACGGTCCTCAACCTCGTGCACGTGCTCTCTATGTTGAAACCGGGTCATCATCGCATCTTCTTGTCGTCTCAATTCGAGCGGATCCAATTGGTCATATGTGGTCGGGAGCTGATTTTGAAACTGGTTCAAATAAAATTGAATCGTCGGATTGACTGGCAATGGGAATCCCTTCTTTCTCTATTGGCTTTCAGTTGCCTATTCCCAGCCGCGTCCGACGTTAAGCAGACTCGCGTGTTTTTTCAAAGGCCCAACGGTACAGAAATGCCACAACGACCCCACTCGCGAACAAAACCATCCAAATGTTCATCACAATGGATTGATTTAACGGCTTGAAGAAGTAATCCCATGCCCCATCGATGTGCCCAATTATGGCCGTGGACAGAAGATACGAGACGAGTAGCCCTAAAGCAATCCATCCAAACCAGTCACGCCGGCCAAATCGCCACGCGCCCCACCATATAACGGCCGGAATCACGACATACCCGAACGCATTCCCAAAAAGAAAGTCTGATGCTGTCACGAAGAAACCCCACGGCAGACACAGGAGGACGACGAAGATGATTCGCCCTAGCATCAGGCTTGCCCCTGTTGATTCTTTTTCCACCAGACGAACAAGAAGATTCCCATCCCGACGACCAAAATCAACATCGAGAATATCAGTTGTTGCTCGAGCGGCAGCTTCGTCTGAGCGAGCGCGTACTGCGGCCCGAATAAGAGAAGCGGGATAATCAGATTGATCCACGTCTTCGTCCAAATCGAGACGAGGAGCAACGTGATGACGGCCAGACCGAACAATACGAGTTGAGCGGTTGGACCGAACACGATCGTCGGCGTCTCGACGAAGATGTCGAGTATCATCAGTCCAAGGAACAATGTCATCGGCAACGCGGCGAGCGCGATGTACGTCGCCCCGGTTTTAATTTTGCTTTCTGTCGAGCGGACCGACATGTTGCGGAACGCTTGTGCGGCGGCCAGCAAGAACAGAACGGCGACGAGCGGGAACCCAACCAACTGGGCCGTCGAGAACGTCATCTCGCCTTGAATGAAATTTCCGATGATAATGTAAGCAAACACGTTCGGAACCAACATCGCGATGATTTTGAAAAAGCCTTTTCCATCAAACGCCATTTCATGCCCGAGATGTTGCATGTAGGCTTTCGGACTTTGGCCGACGACATCGTCCACACTTTTTCCTGCCCGTTCCGCTTCCTCGAGATGATCTTTCAACTCGGCGACAACGTCTTGCACTTCCTCTTCCGATTTTCCGCTCGACATAAGATAGACTGCTAAATCATCCAAAAAATTACGACTCTTTTTTGAAAGTTCCATCTTCATTCCCCTCTCTGAGTACACGGTCGACGCCGCTTGACACTTCCGCCCAACGTTGTTTGAAGGCTAGCAATTCTTGCCGTCCCGCATCCGTCAAAATATAATATTTTCGTTTCGGGCCTCCGGATGGCAGTGTTTTTTGAATCGTTTCGACCCAGCCGTCTTTCTTCATCCGTAACAATACCGGATAGATACTGCCCTCGCTCACCATCGTGAAGCCGTACGCCTGTAGTTTCTCCGACATCTCATAGCCGTACGTCTCTCCTTTATCGATGATGGCCAACAGGCAACCCTCGAGCAACCCTTTCAACATTTGACTCATCGCCATGGCGCGACCTCACTTTCATCAAACTAACTTGTTATACATAATAGTAATGGAAGGGACTACCAATCGCAACTACTTTGTAAAACAAGTTAGTTACGCATCGAGAGGTTTATTTTTTCAAAACAGGTGAATACTTCTTAAGGTGAAGCAAAAAGAAAAAGGAGTGTTGTTATGCATACCGATTTTACGAAGATGTACATGAACGGCCAGTGGGTCGAAGGCTCGAGCGACAAGTCGATCGACAACGTGAACCCGTTCACGGACGAGACATTGTTCTCAATTCGATCGGCCGACGAAAGTGATTTAGACAACGCCTACAGCGTAGCGAAAGCAGCACAAGCCGAGTGGGCGACGATGCTCCCGCAGGACCGACGTGCCTTGATCGAACGTTTCGCGGAACTGACGCTCGAGCATAAGGATGAGATTATCGACTGGCTCGTCAAAGAGTCGGGCAGTACCCGCATCAAGGCCGAAGGTGAGTTTGCCGCCTCGATCGCCATCATCAAAGAAGCGGCGACGTTCCCGTTCCGGATGGACGGGCTCATCAAACCGTCCATCGTCCCGAACAAAGAGAACCGGGTCTATCGGAAACCGCTCGGTGTCATCGGCGTCATCAGTCCTTGGAACTTCCCGTTCCATCTCGCGGTCCGCTCGATCGTCTCGGCCCTCGCGACGGGCAATACGGTCGTCGTCAAACCGGCGACGGCGACACCGGTCACGGGCGGTCTCCTCTTCGCTTCATTATTTGAAGAGGCCGGCCTTCCAAAAGGCGTCTTGAACGTGATCGTCGGTCGTGGCTCGGAAATCGGCGACGCCATCGTCGAGCACCCGATCCCTAAACTCATCTCATTCACCGGCTCGACCGAAGTCGGGAAAGGTATCGCCGAGAAGGCGGGCCGCTCGTTGAAAAAGACCGCGCTCGAACTCGGCGGCAACAACGTCTTCGTCGTGTTAGACGACGCCGACATCGACCGCGCCGTCGAATCGGCCGTGTACAGCAAGTTCTTCCACCAAGGTCAAATCTGTATGTCGACGAACCGGATCCTCGTCGCCGAATCGATTCACGATGCGTTCCTCGAGAAATTCGTTGAACGAGTCCGTGCCTTGAAGTTCGGCAACCCGAACGAATCGGACACGCAAGTCGGACCGCTCATCGACCACGACCAAGTCGAGCGGATCCTCGATCAAATTGACAAGACGGTCGACGCTGGGGCGACGCTCCACGTCGGCGGCAAAGCGGACGGGAACGTCCTCGAGCCGACCGTGTTAAGCGGCGTCACGAATGACATGCCGCTCGCTAAAAACGAGATTTTCGGACCGGTCGCCGTCATTCTGTCGTTCAAAGACGACGCCGAGGCGCTGAAACTCTCGAACGAACTCCCGTATGGACTGAGCGGTGCCGTCCACGGTTCGGTGTATCGCGCGACCGAGTTCGCCCGTCAAGTCGAGACGGGAATGATTCACGTCAACGACCAATCGGTGAACGATGAGCCGCACTTGCCGTTTGGCGGCGAGAAAGACTCGGGTCTCGGCCGTTTCAACGGCGAATGGGTGCTCGAGGAGTTCACGACGCTCCAATGGGTATCCGTCATGCATGAACGCCGGGAATACAAACCATTCTTCTCATAATCAGCAAAAAGCGTGTTGATCCGTCCATGGACCAACACGCTTTTATTAGATTTTCTTCACGAACTCAGACTTCAGTTTCATCGCCCCGAACCCATCGATCTTGCAGTCGATGTCATGGTCGCCGTCGACGAGGCGGATCCCTTTCACTTTCGTGCCTTGTTTGACGACGAGCGACGTCCCTTTCACTTTCAAATCTTTGATGACCGTGACCGTGTCCCCGTCTTGGAGCACGTTCCCGTTCGCGTCTTTGATTTGCGCGTTCGCTTCCGCTTCAGCCGCCTCGGTCGGCGACCACTCGTAGGCGCATTCCGGGCAGATGAGCAAGCTCCCGTCCTCGTAGACGTATGATGATTGGCATTTCGGACAATTCGGTAATTCTGTCATGCTGATTCCTCCATTCGATTCACTGTAGCCAGTATATCGTATTTCGGGACGTTCGACAGCTACCGGTCAGCCCTCTTCCGGCGTCTCGGGACCTTTTAATTCGAGTTGATAAAATGACAAGTCGAGCCACTTCCCAAACTTATAGCCGGCCTGTTTGATCGTGCCTGAATGAACGAACCCAACTTTCTCATGGGCCCGAATGCTCGTCACGTTCGACGCATCGATGCCTCCGATGACCGTCTTATACTCCCGAGCCTCGGCGAGACGGATGATCTCACGGAGCAACTTGTTGCCAATCCCTTTCCCACGATACCCTGGGTGGACGTAAACGGAATGTTCGACCGTATACTTATAAGCCGGCCATGGACGGAACGGACCGAACGTGGCAAATCCCATGACGACGTCCCCTTCTTCCCAGACGATCATCGGAAACCCTTGCGCTTTCTTGTCTTCATACCAGGCGACCCGGTTTTGGAACGTGACCGGTTCGTAATGGTACACGGCAGTACTGTTGACGATGGCATCGTTATAAATATGTAAGACGGCTTGAAGGTCGTCACGTCGGCAATTGCGAATCATACATCCACCACTCTCATAAGTTTTTCTTCATTATACGTATCCAACTCGAAAAACACACGCGTCGACGCGCGCTTACAAAAAAAGGCCAGCCGCGTCGACTGACCATCCTTTGTTCACGCCGCCAAACGGTCACACATCGAGGCGCACTCGAAGCAGACCCGGGCGCACTCTTGGCAATGCTCATGTTTATGTTTCTCACACTCTTGGGCGCACGCCTTACAGACGACGGCACACGCCCGGGCAAGTTCCGGTACGAACGCGGAATCACGCGTCATCGCCTCGGCGAGAAATGCACACATCGCCGCACACTCCCGGTCGAGCCGGATGCAATCGACCATCATCTTCACGTCTTTCTCTTCTAAACACGATTCTAAACAGTAATTGCACGTCTCGACACAGTCATGTAACGTCTCCAGTTCGTTCGCATAAATCCGATGCATACGTACATCCTCCTTTTGCTAAATGAAACGACAACAACGACACGTTATTGTTGTTCCCTAATCCGCAAAAGAAAAACGACCGTTCGATACCAGGAAGCGACCGCGTTCAACAACCGTTCGGAATAGCGCTTTGGCACGAAACGAAGCCGATAAATTCGATACATCCGCTTCAAGTCTTCCCATTGGTGATCAATTTGTTGACCTTGGCGAAATCTGGCCAAATCGATTAAAAAGATACGACCGTCCGAGCTCAAGATGATATTCCGCAGATGAACATCTGACGGGGTGAGACCGCGCCTCCGCGCCGCGCTGAGCGCCGCGTCGACATCGTCAACATACGCCGCGTCAATCCAAATCCCTTCGGTCAGACATTCGAACAGCGTCTTTCCTTCGATATAATCGATGACGATGTAGTTCGGTCCGACCTCGTATAAGCGTGGGAACTGCGGAAGAGGTTCTAGCGTCTCATAAACGACCGCTTCCTCGGCCGCGATATGGGTGAAGCCAGGGAAAAACACTTTGATGACGAGACGGGTACCGTTAATTCGAAACACAGCGGCGCTGCGCCCGATGCCATGCAACTCGAGGCTTTCGTGCATATGCATTACACGCGTCTCCTCGCCGGACTGGTCAAACGACACGTCAGCCAGTAAATCATAACGGTTCATGAAGGACTCCTCTTTCTCGTTGTGTCCTTATCATACCGGAATTTCAAACATTTGACTCGCTCCTTGAACCGACGAAGTGACGCTCGGTCTGTTTATCCGTATAATGTAAGCGACAGACAATTAGGAGGAATCGATTATGCAACGAATCGCACTAACGGAAGATTTATCGTTTTCACGCATCGTCCACGGCATGTGGCGTCTCGCTGAATGGGACATGTCCACGCAAGAACGCGTCACATTCATCGAGCAGTGTATCGAGCTTGGGATCACGACGTTCGATCACGCCGACATTTACGGCGGGTACACGTGTGAAGGCTTATTTGGAGAAGCGCTTCGTTTGAAGCCAGAACTTCGCGACCAAATCGAAATCGTGACGAAGACGGGCATCAAATTGACGGGCGACTTCAACCCAGGCCAGACGCTCAATCATTACGACACGACGAAAGCACATATTATCCGCCAAGCCGAGCGGTCGTTACAAGAGCTTGCCATCGACCAGATCGACACGTTGTTGATCCATCGTCCCGACCCTCTGATGGACCCGGACGAAGTCGCCGAGGCGTTCACCGCATTACACGAGAGCGGAAAAGTCCGAACGTTCGGAGTGTCGAATCACTTGCCGTCACAACAGCGTCTCCTTCAGTCTCGTTTGCCGTTCAAGCTCGTCACGAATCAGCTCGAACTGTCTCCGATGCAACTGAAGCATTTCGAGGACGGGGCGGTCGACCTGTGCCATGAAGAACGGATGCCGCTCATGGCCTGGAGCCCGCTCGCCGGCGGCCGTTTGTTCTCAGAAGAGGACTACGCTCCACTCCGTGACACGCTCCACACGATTGCCGCACGCCATGACGTGAGCGGAATCGATACGGTCGTGTACGCCTGGTTGCTCGCACATCCGGCCCGCATCTTGCCAATCATCGGTTCTGGGAAAATAGAACGAGTCCAAAGCGGCGTCGAAGCGCTTAAAATCGAGCTCACACGAGAAGAATGGTTCGAAATTTTGAAGGCCGCTCGTGGCCGCGACGTCGATTGAAGGTAAAAATAAACAGTTTAATCCTTTTACGTACCATATGAAAATTATAGAGATTATTATCGTTTTAACGGGACGATTGATAAACCTCGATTTTTCGTCAAAAATCGACACCTCAAAAAACTTGAAATACCATTTCATATCCATAAGTGTAAACAAAGCCCGCTCAGTTCAAGTCGAGCGGGTTTTTCGTCTTTTTTAAAAAAAAACACTTTAATTTTCCTAAGCCTAAAGTCACAAAAAATTGGTGCTAAAATGATGAAAGTTATTCATTGAAGGAGAGCATCGATGTGAAAAAGTACCTGATTTTCTGTACACTTGCCATTTTAACGTTTTTGTTCGGATGCGAAGAAGAACAAGCGTTTCGCTTACATACAGCACCAGAGTACTATCAAGGACGGGCGACGTTGCCGTCTGGGCAACAAATCGAGATGACTGAAGCGGATCGAACGAGCGTCTTAGACGCCTGTTATCCGGACGAAGCCCTCGCCCTCACACCCGACGGCGATCGCCGTTGGGTCGGCACGGTCACGTTGTCCCAACCGTTGACGACTAAAGCGTCGACCCAGGCGTTCCCGACGGCCACTTTTTTTGAAGTGGAAAATCAAACGTACGTGGAATGTCGTGTCGACACGATTTCTTATGTGAAGCAAATCGAAGCGGTTCCGGATAGTCTCGTCCCATACCGTGGACAAGCGGTCACGTACCCTTCCGTCGCCAAGCTACGAAACGCCCAACCGCATGAACGATTGCAATACTTAAAGGAAATGAACAAACCTGTTGGAAATGAGCCTTACCCGAAACGAACGGCGCTCGAACAGACGCTCGTTCACGTGACGATGCCGTTCAACGGATCGTTCGAATTAACGTTCGAGTCCTCAGCGGGCATCGAGACGGTCACCGTCCCGATCGATGCGGCGTCACGCCAACCGTTCTTGTCGCTCGGATTCGGGATTGAAGCAGCCGAAGACACACGCCAATACGGAATCCATACTTCAGTAAACCAAGAGTTGTACCAAGATGTCATCCGGCCAAAAGACGCCTCGTACGAACGACTCCTCGGGGCCCGTCAAATCGACGACCTCCCGTCGACGCTCATCCCGGGCAAACGCTATCCGTTGTTCAGCTTTTCGTATATGCGTGACAACGTCCCGCACAAAGAAGTCGTCTCGCTCACGTACAAACAACCTGTCCTTTTGCGGGGAGAAGCGTTGAAACGTGAGATGCGCGCCGAATTTTCAAATCGTCAGCATGCCGTCTTTCATGAACTCGCCCTCATCGGTACTGAATCGAGAGACGCCTCATTTTTGACGCATTTGACAGCCGATCAGACACGTTTCGTCTTCAAGGCGATCGAGCGGTCTAAAGCGACGACCGAGACTGGAGAACCGGCTCCGATTCCGTATTTGACCGTATTCGAAGGAATCTGCGCCCAAACGTTTGATGTCAGTTATCGAGGTGACGACGTCGTGTTGACGAATACAAAGACCGGGTCCCACTTTAAACTACTGCGTGATGATGCGAACAAATGGCACGACCGCTTTGACCACTAAAGGAGGAATCTTGTGCCCAGAATCAGTCTCGCCGCGTCCCTACTTTTCGTTTTAGTGTTAAGCGGCTGCACGCAAGAAGAGACGGCGCTCGATCTCAACGTTCGCCCCCTCTTGTTTGACGGCTATCGCCTCGAGATCGGAAAGACGTTGACACAGATGGACGAGGCGGAGCATACGGCCGTCCATACGATTTGCGACGAGACGGACGTCACGTCGCTGCCGGACCGCCCGTTCGTCTTCGATGCGTCATATCGTAGCTTCACACGGTTCTCACCCGAGACGATCTCGCCCCTGACAGGCCTCACCGTCTTCCATGACGACGAAGCGACATACGCCTACTGTGAGACCGGCCACAGCCGGTATGTGAAACAGATCGACCCGGAACTCATGCCAATTGCCTATCGTGAAGCAGATCCTGAGCCGCTTCGACCGCGTGTAGCCCGTGTGTCCGCCGATACACAGCAGGCGCTTCTTGAACAACTCGAGGACGACACTCCATATTTCGAGTTCAAACCGTTCAACGCGCCGTTTGTCGCGTTACAGGCGCCCCTGTTCACGACGCTTTCGATTGAGGTAAACACGCAGGACGCATCGATGACATTCTCTCGTCCTTACGAGCCAAGCTTGAGCTTGCAACATGTGACGCTCTCGCTTCATATCGTTGAGATGAATGGGTTCGTCCAACCGGCGCTCTTTGAGTCTTCTGAGGCGAACACATCGCAGTGGCTGCTCGACCCTGTGCCTGACGGCGGTGTCCCGACACTGTCAGACACGTATCTGTTACCCGAGACGCTCGAGTTCGGGAAGACGTACCCGCTCTGGCAACTTTCCTATGATGTCGAAGGAGAAATCGTCGAGCAGACCGTCTCACTTCGCTATGAGCCACCCGTCACGATGACGCAAACCGAGGTTAATGCCGCAACGATGACGGCCGATGAGGAAGTCACCATCGGTTATTTCCACAAGACACCGCTGTCCGGGAAGACCGAGCTGCACGCCTTAGATGCGGTCCAGACGTTGACGACGGACGGTGCAATGTTGAAACAGATGGTGGCGCGGGCCGAACCGATCAAACGGAGCGGCGAACCGGCCGACTATCCGTTGTTCACGTTAATCGAGGGCGTGACATCCCAGACGTTCGAGGTGACGCTCCATAAGCGCTCGAAAAAAACGGACGTCTTCCTCACGACCGAAGGCAAACATTACAAACTGAACTCTGAGGACAGCGCCTCGTGGCTGTCGCTCGCCCCTTACTGACAGACGGTCTTCCCGTCTGTCTTTTGCATGTTCTGTAAGCAACATCGTCCAATCACAAACCGAGACTGTGCGACAATGAAACAAATGACACGAAGGAGTGGATTCGATGACAACACGATTCGAACGCGACGTCGCCGACAGTTGGCGCGTCTCCTATAAACAAAACGGCTATCCGCACGTCCAACAAGGCTGGGTGTTGCCGCCTGAGCGTAAAGACGAGTTCGACCCGTTCATTTTGATGGCCGAGGACTGGTTCAAACGCGGCACCTTTTCTGACCATCCGCACCGCGGCTTCCAGACGATCACGTACGTGATCGATGGCCGACTCGAACATATCGACAACCATGGCGGTCATTCGATTCTCGATGCCGGGGATGTGCAGTATATGAACGCCGGTTGGGCTGCCCGCCATGCCGAGGAGGCGGTTGCGGACGATTTGATCCACACGTTGCAGTTGTGGCTCAACTTGCCGAAGTCGCTGAAGACGACGACAACGTCTTATCAAAACGTCTACGTCGAAGATGCCCCGGTCGTCCCGGTCGATGGCGGGCACGTCCGCGTCTACTCCGGTGACATCGCCGGTGTGAAAGGGCCGCTAGACAGCCTCGTCCCGATTACGATGAGCGAGATCCAATTGCGTGACGGGGCAACATATGAACACGTCTTGCCGGCGAACCATAACGCCTTCGTCTACGTGCTTGCCGGCTCTGTCGAGATCGGCTCACGCGCGACACCGCTCGAGAAGACGGATGTCGCGACATTGACGTTCGATGAGACGATAGAGGGTGAGAGCGGCCTCTCAATCAAAGCAACGTCCCGGACGAAGCTCCTCGTCTATTCAGGAGTACCGCTCCGTGAAGACTATATCGCCCACGGTCCGTTCGTCATGAACACGGAGGACGAGATCCGCCAAGCGTTCCGCGACTACCACGCCGGTGTCTTCGGACCGCCCGCAGTGAAATAAAATGAGCCACGCGCGATGCGTGGCTCATTGTTTGTCCGGCTTCAATACCGTCTGCTGTGTCGGAATGCGTCCGATTGGCACGGTCCGCTCGAAAAGGACGTATCGTTTCCCGTCCACTTCAAATTTCCGGTCCCCAAGATAGTGCGCGGACTTGCCGTCCTCGTATAACTTCGTCAAAATCGCCGGGACGTATTCATTCAAGTTCGTATAATGCTCATCGAGCGTCATGACGATATTGCCTTTCTCATAACCCATCCACTGGTTCGACATGAAGAACATCAATGAAATTGTTCCGATGACCCCAATCACTAAAATAACCGTTTCCATCAAACCCCTACCTTCGCTGTTTTCTAAACTGCTCGTCATAGCGACAACTTCTAATGATCTCGCAAGTGTTTCGCGACAATTTGACGTTTCGGCTGAAACCCCATTTGGTCGTAAAATCTAGACGCCTCTTTATTCGCGACCCAATAATCTAGCTCGATGGAGGCAAAATCATGAGCATGTGCCCACTGTTCCACATATTCCATCATTTGTCGGCCGAATCCGTTCCGCTTGTGAGTTGGCAAGATGCTGATTTGTCTGACATATAGCGTGCGTATTTGTTGACGAAACGCAGTACCTTTACTCACTATCTCTTCAAACCAAACATATCCGATTGGTTCCTCCTCAAATTTGCCGATGATAAAATGATGTCCGCTTTGCTTCATCGTATCAGCAATCGTGTCACGAATTCGCGAATGATCGTAAGGAGCAAAAAAGCTCGGCATCAGCTGAAGGTGGTGTTCATGAATGGGGCGATTCAACGTCGCAATCAAATCCGCGTCTCTCGTTGGTAGAAATCGCATCATCCCCCATTGCCTCCATATGGAGAGTTGCGGTCTTCCGTCACCCCGTGCGGCTTCTCGTTGCCGCGTAGCTCGTGCCGTTTTGACCCGCCCGGTTTCCCATGAAGACGATGCTGGATTGGACGGGCGAGCATATAGCCGCCGAGCAAGGAGAGCGGGAATGCGATGAACGCCATTCCGAGAAAGACGAGCGCCTGTTTATTCCCTAACTCAAACGTATCGATCAAAAAGCTGATCCCAAAATAAAAGCCGACAAACAACACGCCTACGCACGCATACTCGATGCATTTCCCAAGAAATCGTTTCATCGATTCACTTCCTTTCGTTGTTACTTTCTTATACGTTGAATCGATGCAAAACGTTTCACTTTGTTTGTTCGGCCATATACCAAATCGTGGCGACACGTTCCGTCTCCGACACCCACTCCTGCTTCCCTTGAATGTAGCTCTCGATATCGGTCGGGTGCTGCTCAGCGAGCGTTCGCTTCAAGTCACCATATTCGGCACGCACGTCCGGGAACGCTTTTAAATATTCACGAAACGCCAAATGACGGGTCACACCATCATCGCCCGCCTCGAAAACGTGGACGTGAAACGTCCGCACGTCGTCACCTTTCGCAAAAAAGCGTCGTCTTGGGATGCCGTGTTCACCGAAGCTCCGGTAGCCGAGCGCCTCCATATGCCCAGACAGTTCATCGACTTGCTCAATCGCTCGAACGACGGGCATGATGTCGATGATCGGCTTCGCCTCGAGACCTGGCACCGACGTGCTGCCGATATGATGAATCGCCAGCACCGTCCCTTCAAAAAGCCGGCTCAATCGACCTGCCTCTTCTTCGAATCGAGCTACCCACGTCGGGTCGTACGGTACAACTTCTACTCGTCTCATGATGTCCCTCCTTTTGTGATTTGCCGCGACTTCTTCTTTCATTATCATACCCGTTCTTGCTTCTGTTTACAGCCGGAAGCCGGATGAGATGGTTTGTCGCATCATAAAATGGGAAATGCTATTACTAATGAAATCAGAACTGGAGTGTGAAACTATGTTGACACAAGACCAAATCAAAACGTTCAAAGAACGGTTGTTAAAAGAAAAAGCGAAGACAGAAGGATACATGGAAAACCGGGAAGAAGTGTACGATGAAGGGGAACTGTCACATTACGACAACCATCCGGCCGACTCTGGGGAAGAGTTGTTCCTCCGTGAGCGCGACCAGGCGTTGACCGAACTCGATGAGGAGTTCTTGACCGACGTCGATAAAGCACTCCTCGCCATCGAGAACGGCACGTACGGAAAATGTGAAGTGTGTGGTGAAGAGATTGAGATCGACCGTCTCGAAATCATCCCGGAAACGACGCTTTGTATCGAGCACGCCCGCGAACAAGAAGCGGAAGAACACAAAACCGATCAGGAACGTCCGGTCGAGGAGGACGTCCTCGACCCATCGGAAACGGCACGTCGAAAACAACTCGATGGCAGTGACGATATTAACCAAAGCACGGATGCGTTCAGCCAAGTCGAGGACTTCGGGAGCTCCGATACGATCGCTGACAGCGAAGGAAACCATGATCCGACAAGAGAATGAGGTAAAGCCGCCCCGCGCGGCTTTTTTTGCGTAAAAAAAGACGCAACATTCGTTGCGTCAGTAAGTGGCTTTGACGGCTGAAGCACCGCCAAGTAGTTGTGCGACCTTCATCGGATCAACCGTGTTCCCCGCCGAACTTGGCGAGAACGAGTAGGCGCCTTTGTGCACTTCAAAATGCAAATGCGGACCAGACGAGTTGCCAGTGTTACCGATTTGGCCGATGCCTTCGGCTTGGCGGACCGTCTGTCCTTTTTTCACGTCGATCTTATGCAAGTGCGCATAAACGGTCGTCCATTTCTGACCATCGATGTTGTGCTCAACTTTGACGTGCTTGCCGTATGGACCACGTCCGCTCACTTCAATCACTTTCCCATCGGCGGCCGCGTAGACCGGCGTGCCGACTTTCGCGGCGATATCGATGCCGTTATGGAACGTATAACCGAATTGCCCGCTCGCCGGGCCGAAGCCTTGTGACAACCGACCGTTCGCCGGCATCATGAACTTGTCCGGCGCCATCGCCGCATGTTGCTTTTTCAAGTCGCTCAACTTCGTCGACTGCGCCTTCATCTGTTCAGAGGCGGCCGCGTAAGACGACTGCGTCTTTTCTTTTGCAGCCTCGACCTCTGCTTGCTTAGCTGCCAATTCGTCGAGCTTCTGTTTCGCCGTCGCCTTTTGGTCTAAGATGTCTTGTTGCTTCTTTTCAGATTCGGCCGCCTCGGCTTTCGCACTCGGCAAGACGGTCGACAGTACTTGTTTGAACAACGAGTCCGCTTCCGGCGCGATCGCAGCCTGATACGCCTCAATCTGCTCGGTCACTTCATCAATGTCCGCTTGAACGGCCGCTGCTTCTGTCTCGACTTTTTCAATTTGTTGTTCGGCTTTCGCCACAACTTTTTTTGACTCGGACAGTTGGTTTGTCGTTTGTTCTATTGTTTTTGTCGTCTCGAGGAGTTTTTCCGGGGTGATTTCATTTGCCGACGCCGACTGCGCACCACTAAAGATGAACACACCTGCGCCTGCTGTAAGGATGAATTGTTTCAACATATATATAGTAAACCTCCAAATGGGATCATTCGCTAGCTCAATAAAAAGCTACATGTGCGAATATAGCACCCACATCCGAAAAGTTCAATATATGAAACATTTCATTTGTATGTCGATTTCATCACGATGATTCCTGTCCATCTCATAATGCCCATCAAAATTTCTCCTGTTCAGCCTCGTTTCGTTTTTAATACGATCACGACGATGCTGACCGCGGCGAGGACGGTCAACGTCGGGCCACCGATTAAAAATAGCCGCGCGATGACCGGTGCCAAGTTCGTCGTCAGACCGAGAATCGTCAATAAATTGCCGACAATCAACACGACCATCAACGCCGGTAAAAATCTCGCCATCACGTCTCCCCCTTTCTCACCATCTCGAACTGGGCGACCGTGTCCTTCTCGAATCCGAGCGCTTCGGCCGCCTCGATGAAGGCCGGACGGTCGGACGTGAACGTCAGATGGACAGGGTGCTTACAACCCGCGGCCCGTAACAACCAGACGGAATCTTCGTCGCGACCGAACACATCAAGGAGCACGTTGTCCCGGAACAATAACGACCCTTCACGCCCTTCCTCGGTCACACGAACGAGCGTCGCCTGTTGTTGGGTCGTGCGCACGTCTCGTTGCCAAATCGGATGGTGCACGGCTTTCGGATATTCCCGCTCGAACAGCTCGGTGATCGGGACAACGTCAAGCGTCGCCGCCGTCTCGGTCGGCACGGATTGATAATACACAATCTCACGCACGACGTCATAGCCGAGCCTAGCGTACAGGTCGTACGCCTGCTCGTTTCCTTGAATGACCTCGAGTAGCCGCATCCCTTCTGCTTGCTCATCGAAGCGGCGCATCAACTCTCGGGCGATCCCGAGTCGGCGATAGCCGGGTGCCACGGCCAATCCGCCGCAACGAGTGACCCACCCCGCGTCTAGATGGGCGATCCCGCTCAACATGACACCGACCGGTCTCCCGTCGACGTACGCCACGATCGAGCGAGATGGCTGATTTTGATCTCGGACGAAGAAAATCGCCTCAAATGCGGCCTCGTCCATGTCAAAACGAATCATGTAATCAGAAAAACCGTCCATAAAGGCCCGATACAAATCGGCTACCGGCGGATTCTGTTGATAAGACACCTCTTGTTTCAGCATATCTCTTTTTCTCTCCTTATATCGTTCAGTATAATAAGACAAACGGCTAAAGCAGGAGGAATGACCATGTCCCACGTCACGTTAGAAACGCTTCAAGATGACCATTGGCCCGCCCTTGAGGCGTTCACGTTACCGCTCGAACAAGAAAAATATACGACCCTTCCTCGCGATATCGACTCCCCGCTTCCTGAAGGTGTTCATCCGATCGTCATCGTCGCCGAAGGTCCGGTCGGCTTCTTTCTGTTACACGATACGGAAAGAGTCCAAACTTATACGGAGTCCGCACACGCACTGCTGCTCTCGATCTTTTCCATCAATCACCCTTTCCAAGGAAACGGCTATGCGAAAGCAGCGCTCCGACAATTACCGGCTTACGTTCGCCAGCAGTTTCCGAAGACGCAAGAAGTCGTCTTATCTGTGAACTTGAAAAATGATGCCGCCTTCGCGCTCTATGAGAAAGTCGGTTTCTCAGATACCGGAAGACGCATCACAGGACCGGTCGGAGAACAACGAATCATGTCGCTCGCGCTCTGAACGTTCTTCATTTTCGGAAACACCAGACTAAAAGCCCACCGATCATCAGAACGAGCAAGACGTTCAGCAGTTGCCAAATAAAATCAATCATGACGCTCATCCGCAAACGCCTTGATTCCTGTCATGACGTCGTTCCAATATGACGTCGGATGCGGTACGAGGGAGGCGCATGTCACATTAGACGTCTCTTCGGTCAACACTGACGTCGCCTCCACCGCCTCAACATCCCCGGTGACCAAAGCCGCAAAACGTTCACGGTCGATCGTGACGAGATCAGCGACCTCGGCCGCATCGAGTGTGAACGGTTCACCTGCATACGAATAGACGTATGTATGGGCGAATTCGCGGTCGATAAACGTCTCCGTCTCAATCACGTCTTCAAACACCCCTAAGGCGGTCAATTGGTCAAGCGTCACCTCAAGCCCGATCTCTTCCCGAATTTCTCGCACCCCGTCCCTGACTGTCTCCCCGGCCGCCAAATGGCCGGCCGCAGTAATATCGTACAGTCCCGGAAAGTCTTGCTTCGTGTCACTGCGACGTTGCAAAAAGAGGCGTCCCCCTTCCACGAGCCAACAGTGGAACGTCTCGTGCCAGTCTCCATCGCGATGGACGTCAGCCCGTGGTTTCAGTCCGATTTTCTTTCGCCGTTCGTCGACGACAGTAATGAATTCAATCATGTCCTTCCTCCTATCCCACACCTAGAACAAATCAGGGTCTTCTGAAAGCGTCCGAACTTTGCGGATCTTCCGCACCCGGCCCGTCCAACCGAGCGTCGTGAAGAAGAAGCCGCCCCCGATGACGAGCGACAGGCCGACCAAGCCTGCGACGATGCCGTCAAATCCGTAACGTTCTCCGCTCATGACGAGCAGCCAAGGCGAGAGAAAGAATGTGGTCGCCAACAAGAATAAACCACCCCACATCCGTCGTCGTGGAAATCCAATCGTCCACCATCCGAACGCAACCAATGCCACACCGATCAATCCGACCATCCCGATTAGAATCATCGTCAGCGCCTCCGCTCTCCAAGTTGTCTTCATTACATTCCGCGGACCAATGACAAATTCCTGTCAAAACGGTTCGATAGATTACCTGATTGAGGGTAAATAAGTAGTAGACACCAGTGGACCGGGCTTTCGTAGAGGAGGCGCCTCATGAGAACTCGAATCATCTTTGCCCTCACGTTTATCGGACTTTGTTTGGCGGCCGTGTATTGGATCAGCACGTGGAACGACCATCAGATTGAAGGGACGATCGAACAAATCAACATTCCCCAACTGATGATCACAACGGAAGACACAGGGAGTGAGATGAAGTTGCGGACAGTGCTCATCAATGCAGAGACGAAAGTGACGGGAGATGTGCGTGACGTCCAACAACTTCGCACCGGTCAACGTGTGACCGTCGAACTCGTCCCGGACGGTAATTTGAACGTCGCGGTCTCCATTCATGTGCAATCCGATTGAATCGCACGTTTTTTCATAAAACGAGCATAGTTTTCACGGAACGGTGGAATATGAGAACAGGAAGCTGAAAGGAGCGAATGGTATGATTTCAAATACATTGTTGTCGGGGAAGGTCGCGTTCGTCACTGGCGCGGCATCAGGAATCGGACGGGCGGCGGTCATCCGGTTCGTCCAGGCGGGCGCAAAAGTCGCCATCGTCGACTTGAAACTAGAAGATGCCGAACAACTGGCGCGTTTGATCGGTGAGGAACGCGCCGTCGGGATCAGTGCCGATGTCGCCAATGAAGAAGAGATGAAACGAGCGTACGAACAGACAGTCGAACGGTTCGGCCGCGTCGACATCGTCTTCGCGAACGCCGGAAGGAACGGGACGATCACACCGATCGAGCATCTATCGCTCGAAGACTGGAACGGCGTCGTCGAGACGAATTTGACAGGCACGTTCGTCACCGTGAAACACGCCATCCCTCACTTAAAAGAACAAGGCGGAAGCATCATCATCACATCGTCGATCAACGGAAATCGTTATTTTAAAAACTTTGGGTTCAGCGGCTATGCGACGACGAAAGCCGGACAGACCGGATTCGCGAAAATGGCCGCCGCCGAGCTCGCCCAGTTCGGTATTCGTGTCAATTCGATTTGTCCCGGCGCGATCGATACGAACATCGACGACTCGACGAACCGTGACGACGCCTTGCTAGAAGAGATCGTCATCCCGATCGAGTATCCGGAAGGCAACCAACCGCTCGCCGGAAAATCTGGATCGGCCAAGCAAGTCGCAGACGTCGTCTTGTTCTTCGCCAGCAACATGTCGAGCCACGTCACCGGTTCCGAAGTGTACGTGGACGGTGCCGAATCTTTACTTTAACGCCAACAGGTCGCCCCGCGGGGCGACCTGTTTACTTGAGGATCGGACTTTTCATCACAGCTTTCTGATAAAACGGCTGGAACCCTAACCGTTCCATGTTCCGTCCTGAAGCGGTATCCACTTTCGTCGTGACCGTCACGTACTCGCATCCGGACGCTTTCGCATGGGCGATGCGCTCGAGAATAAGTTGGGTTTGATAGCCTCTCCCTCGATAAGCCGGGATCGTGCTCGTCAAAAACAACTCCCCCATTCCGTCTTGGACGGCGAGAATACCACCAGCGACCGCCTTTTCGCCATCACGGACGAGAAACGCCTTGTTTTCAGGGAGTGCATAAAAGCCTTTCGCCGTGTCGACCGTTTCTTGAAGAACCGAGCCCGCCTCGGCAAAACCGGCCGCGATGGCCCGGGCCCATTCATTCACGTTATCCGCGTCGACTGGCTCGACTTGATGCGGGGCCGGCAGCGTCGTCTCGAACTGCGTGACATCGAGCAACCAGACGTCTAGAAAGTGGTCGAGCGTGTAATTCCGTTCCTGCAGGAGCCGGATGAGTGACATATCGGCGAGCGGACAGACCTCGACATGGAGACGGGATACGTTTTTTCCACGGACCCATTTCTCCATCTGGTGCAAGTCGTAAAAACTCGTGGGACGATTCAATCCGAAGCCGACCGCGAAACTCATATTGCCCATCCGGAAGACGTGTCCTTTGTTTTCGACAATCAACTCCGAACCTTCATAGGGAGGGGTCTGTTTTCGATGCCGAATATAAGCAGACGTCCCTTCCGCTTTGATGCGTTCGATTCGTCTGGCTAATTCTAAGCGTTTCATCTCATTCCCTCCCTCTACTCTCCTCTGAGTTTAGCACACTTCGCTCGTGAACATGTTGTGATTCCGTTACAACGCCTGTTACAGCCGCACCTCGTCCACGACGAACGACGACGAGCCTTCGATCTCTTCGATAAAGTGCGAGCCGAACAACATCGCCGGTGTGAAACTGCCTGGAATGACCGGCTTCGCGCTGATGAGCCGCTTCACGACCTCGAGCGCACCATAAACGGTGAAGGCATACGTGCTCGCCGTCTTGATGCGGACAATGACTTTACGCCCCTCTTCGTTTGTGGCCTCGCCCCAAACGTACGTCGAGGAACGCCCGCGCTTGGACTCATCCGGTCCACTGACGTGTTCATCGACGTAACGCAACAGTTTGCCTTGCACCGCGTCACTGCCGAGGATCGGGCCGAACCACGACAACAGGCGCGCCCCATAAGCATACACGGGCGGCACGGGGACCCACGTCGTGATGTTCGGAACACCTGTCGTGTAGTACGCGGTCGAGACGTCGCCCCACGGAATCGCGATCGCCGTTTTCTTCCCGCGCCCAAAGTCGATCCGTCGTCGTTTCGCCCCGAGTGGGAATGGCGACAGTTTCCCGTCTTTTCGCTCGGCACTGCTCGAACCAAGTCCACGGATCGCCGTTTTCATCGTCCCGCGCGAAATGCCCGCAGCAGCCGAGAACCCGAGAGCCAGGGTCGTCGCATCCGGCATGAGTTCTTTCAGCTTTCGCGCCACACAATCGGTCGGGATGACATCGAACCCGACACCCGAGCACAATAACACGCCGGCTTCTTGCGCGAGTTTGACCCGTTTCTTCGAGTGGATGTATTCGAACACCTCGATTTCCCCGGTAATATCGAGGTAATGCGTTTTCGAGGCGAGGCATGCCTCGACCATCGTCTGACTCGTGTCAGCGAACGGTCCGGCGCAATGTAGCACGAGATCGATATCGGCCAGTTCTTGTTTCGCTTGGTCGAACGACAGACTGAACACACGTGTCTCACACTCGAGCTCTTCCCCGAGCCGTTCAATCGCTTCCGCGCTCCGTCCTGCGAGTACCGGTGCCATCCCTTCCTTCACTGCTTGGCGGGCAATCAGTTCGCCCGTATAGCCGTTCGCCCCATAAATCATCCATTTCATCACGATTCCTCCTTCAACTCTATGAACATGTCCTTTTCTTCTTCCCTATCCTGCCAACTTTCATCCGTCCAGATGATGCACGACATTTTGAATCAGACGACCGACAGGAGCACACCAACATGAGCCCGCATCCGATATGCAGGCTGCGAGCCCTTATGGCCTACCCTTCCAACCCTTTCAACTTTACACGACCCATCCAAAAAGCGCACAAAAAAGCCAGCCTGTTTCAAGGCTGGCCGACTGCTTAGTTGTTCGCAGCTTCTGTTGCTTCTGCCGCTTTCGTGCGGACCGTCTGCATTGCTTCTGTCCATGGGACGAGCTGGTCGAGCATATCGTTCACCGACTGGACTTGGACGTCTTTCGGCGCGAAATGTGTGCCGTTCTCGAAGTCTGTGAAGAGCGAGAGCGCCGGATGGACTCGGACGTGGGCGATCAACAGCTCGCTCAACACACCGCGTAAGTGTTCCGTCGCACGGGCACCGCCGACCGAACCGTACGAGACGATACCGGCCGCTTTGTTGTGCCATTCGTTGCGTAAGTAATCGAGGGCGTTTTTGAGTGCGCCTGTGATCGAGTGGTTGTACTCTTGGACGATGAAGACGAAACCGTCCATCTCCGCGATTTTTTCAGACCATGCCGCGGCACCTGTCGCGTCGCCGCCCGGCTCCCCGAGGAGCGGCAAGCTGTAGTCGGCGATATCGATGATTTCATAGTTTGCGTCACCGCGTTTGTCTGCGAGTTCTTTCACCCATTCTCCGACTTGCGGGCTGACGCGTCCTTCACGAGTCGATCCGAGTACGATTCCAATTTTCAACATAGTAGTTCCTCCTTGTAAGTTGGCTGGTTCTTCTTTTCCAAACAAACGATTCAAAAAGCTCATTTCATGCCCTCATATTCTTTCTCAAACGTTTTTGTACTTCTGACCGTATCGATCGGTCGAACCATCGCTTCGATCTGTTCCCGTTTTGGTTCTAAAAACGGCGGGAGTGACAATTTCTCCCCGACCGTCTCATATGGCTCATCGCCCATGAATCCTGGTCCGTCCGTTGCCCATTCGAATAGGATTTGCGGCGCGACCCGTGCGTAAGACGATTCAAAGAAGAAGCGGTCGACATAGCCTGATGTCGGTAACCCGAACTGCTGAAGTCGTGCCGTCCATTCATCGAGGACGCTGCGGTCATCGACGCGGAAAGCGACGTGGTGCACCGTGCCGAACCCTTGGCGCGCGACTGGTGACGTCTCGTCATGGATGACGATGACTTGCGCCCCGTTTCCACCCTCACCTCCTTCAAAGAGATGCGCGTCGCCTTCTTGCCCGATTTCTTCGAACAACATGACTTGCTCCATCACTTGTTTGAAATACGTAAAGTCCGCGATCCGGATGAAAATCGGTCCGAGTCCTGTGATGGCGTACTCGAGCGGGACCGGTCCGTTTTGCCACGGCTCACCCGACGCGACACCTGTGTTGAACTCGTCCGAGATGAGTTGGTACGCCTGCTCGTCAAAATCGACGAACGAGAGCGTCTTCTTGCCGAACTGTTCCTTGATACCTTCATGTTTCACATCGAGACGGTCGAAGCGGCGTACCCAGTACGTGAGCGCCTCATCGGTCGGGACGCGAAACGACGTCTTGGCGATCTCGTTCGTCCCGTGCACGCCTTTCGGGATACCCGGAAAGTCGAAGAACGTCATGTCCGTCCCGGCGCTGCCTTTGTCATCGGCGAAAAATAAGTGATACGTCTGAATATCGTCTTGGTTGACCGTCTTTTTAACGAGACGCATCCCAAGGACGTTCGTAAAGAAGTCGTAGTTTTTCTCGGCACTGCTCGTGATGGCGGTGACGTGGTGAATTCCTTTTACATGGTTCATTCGAATCGCTCCTTAAAAGTCTTGATTTCGAGATAATTAGTTAAATTTTTTTGACGCCTCGGCTCGTTTGCCGACCGTCTTCAAATGGTTAATCGTTTCATTCAACGTAATTCCGTCAAAAAGTTCGTTCATCCGCTGTTCATGAACCGGAAAGATCCGCTCCATCAGCTCGGTTCCTTGCGTCGTCAGCGCCGCATACGTGACGCGCCGGTCGCTCGGACAGGCTTTGCGCATCAAGTAGCCTTTCGTTTCGAGCCGGTCGACGATGTACGTCATGCTCCCGCTCGAGAGCAACACTTTCTTGCCGATCGTTTGAATCGGCTGGTCGCCTTTATGGTACAGCAGCTCAAGTACTGAGAATTCGGTCGGGTTCAGCCCGTAGGCGGCGACTTCGTGTTTAACGACGTCTTGAATCGACTGCGAGGCCCGAAACAAGACGGTGATCGCTTTTAATGCTTGCCGTTCTTCCATGTGTTCCCCTCCTTTGATGAGAGAAAACAATACTTTAAATTTAATTATCTTTAATTCGAGATAAATATAACACGCAAAAATGAGTCGGTCAATCCATTTGCCTACAAAAAAACAGACGACGGAATGTCATCTGTTCACGTACGGCGAATGACCGCCATCTCACGGCCGAAACGATCGCCTTCGTCGACAAAGCCTAAGCGTTCATATAATCGATGCGCTCCCGTGTTGTCAGGATGATAGCCGACGACGATCGGTTCCGTTCCAAGCTGCACCATCTCTTCAAGCATGAGTTCGGTCGCCTTGCGCCCGATCCCTTGCCCTTGATGCGCATGGTCGACCATAATGCGATACACCCAGCGCGCGTCCAACTCTTCGAGCACCGTGTTATACATGAGGAAACCGACCATCGTCTCGTCCTCGTAAATCGCGTGCGCCCGTAGCGTCGGTTCATACGTCGCCTGTAGCAGCGAGATCGCGTTCGGTTCCATGTAGGCTTGCTGCTCGTCACTCAACGTGAGCTGACAGCACGCATACCAGTTTTGTTCTGTGATCGGTTGCAGTGTGATCATTCGATTCTCCTTAATCGTACGTCTCGTCGAGATTGCGCGCATAAAACGCGATGGCGCGACGGTATCGTTTAATGCTGTCATCCGTTTCAGGGCTCGCGAGCAGCTCGAGGAGCGCGCCGGTCGCCTCTTGATGGCGTCCGAGGTTATAGTGTGTCATCGCCCGGAACACTTTGAGCGCCGCGATGTCCGGGAATTGGTCGATCGCTTTCGTGAACAACTCCTCGGCGTCCTCATAGCGGCCGAGCGCCCGATACGTGCTGCCGAGACCGATATACGTCTCCCGAAGTTCGTCTCCGGTAAGGCCGAGGCGAATCGCCCGCTCGTAGTGCGGGACGGCTTGCCGCTCTTCCCCGAGCGCGTCATAACACCAGGCGCAATGGGCGTGAAGGCGTGGGTTTTTCTCATCTTGACGGAGCAACATGATGAACAATTGTTTGGCCCGCTCGAGTTCACCGTTCTCACGGAGGCGAATCGCCTCGTCGAGCCCTTTCTCTTCTACCCGCGTCGGGACTTGGAGATCAGCCAAATCGTCAAGCCACACTTGAAGCCGTTCATAGTAACGACCGACGTGCACCCCATCGACGAGCGCGTGATGGGCTTGAACCGAGAGCGGCATCATTATGCGCTCACCGCTTGGCATAAACTTACCCCAGGCGATACGCGGTACACTGTCGTGTTGTTGGTCATGCGTCGGATGACTGATGCTCGTGAACGAGACCCATGGCACGCTCGTGATGTAAAGAAGGTCGTCAGACTCCTCGTCGCCGACATAGACGTTTTGCTTCGCCTCTTCCATCCGCGCTGTCACGTCCTCCACGAATTCCGGGAACGCCTCTTTATAAGACACCGTGCAAAAATTGAAGACATCGTCGTCCATCATGACAGTGAACGACGGGTGGACAACGTCATGCTCGACGACCGCGTCGCCGCGCATCCGATAGCGAAGCTCCGGGATCGCATTCGCCGTTTTGACCGCACCATATAAGAACAGCTTGAAAAACGATTGTCCGGTCGTCTTCGCATGCGTATGTAATTTTGTGACGTCGAGCGTCGCCGTCACGTTGAAATGTGGGGCGTCGAACGCCTTGAAAAACTCGTAATGCTTCTTTCGTGGCCACGTATCGATGTCAATCTGTTTCATGGTTCATCTCCCTGCGCTTTTCTTTCACTGTATCAAAGGAAGCCATGCGTTCAAAGCATTTGCTTCAGCTCGTCGTAATGCCCTCTCGCCAAATCAAAGTAGACGAAGTCACGGCGCTCGATACGGTCGAGCGTCTGTTCGAAGTCACGCCAGCCGGTGACGACGAGTTCTGGTGTCAATTCGCCCGTCAACCGTGCGTCCTCGAATTCATCTTCGTCTTTTCGGACGACGTCTCCGTTCGGGAAGACCAAGATGTCGAGCAACAAGTCGTCCATATAGGGAATTCCGTCCTCATAGCCAATCGCCTCGACGATATCGATGTACCACTGGACGATGTGGCCCGAATCATCAAACATGACCGTCACCCCGAACGGTTCATTGTCCGGAAAATATTGGAGCCATGCATAACCGGCGTCGGCCACGATGAATTCCTCGCCGTTATGTTGCTTATACTGCGGGGCCCGGACCGCATCGATTTGAAACAAGGCGACCGTCCCTGAGAAATGTTCGTCATGGACGTCCATCTGGACATAGCGGTGTTCAAGAATCCGCTCCCAGTCCCGTCGATTAGCAAATTTTCGTTTTGGCATCGTACTCGCTCCTTCATAAGTTCGTTTGCTTTAACAGTTCGCCAAAATCCGACAGTTCCCTGTTTAGTCGTACAGATTCTGTTCAGTGAACCTGACAGGCTCATGCCTTACTACACCACACCGAAAACGTGTATAGGTTCTCATCTATTTCCATCCATGCTACGCTTCTTCATAATAGGTAAAATTTGTATGATTAAAGGGTGGGCATCATGAAACGTTTATTTTTATTCGGATTAGGCCTCATGTTACTCGCGGGCTGTACCGATCCAATCGGAAAGCCGGTCATTCCAGCGGATTCGAACGAACCTGCGCCAGAAATCATGACCGAATGGACACGGGAGGACTTCAAGGACGTCTTCGACCAACATGAAGTCGCCGAAGAATTACTTGAAACTCTCAAGGCGAACGGACTCACGCCGTATCGTGAGACGTTTGAACGGGTCGTCATCGCCGGTAACGGCATCCACCACACTTATGCAGACGTGTATCCGTTCCAACTCGATGATGGGACATATGCCACGGTGTATGAAGACGAGGACGGATTGATAGCGAACGGGTCGGAGGCAACCGCGCCGCTCTTTTGGCAAGAAACGTCGTTCCTGCAGTTCGTCGAGGAGATTGAGAAACGGAAATACGGGACGAGCGCCCCACCGGAAGACGTCACGTTGACACAAGATGCGTTTCAATCGATTTACGATCGTCACGCTTATACGTCCGCGCTCATCGTCGAGCTCGACGAATGGGGTGTAGCGGTCGCTCGCGAGCCGCTCGAGAACGTCATCATCGCCGGGGACGGCGTGGCCGAAGTGACCGCGGATTTGATTGTGTTTGAGGTCGAGAACGGGTATGCCATCGTCTACGACCGAGACGGTGAAATCTTCAAAGGGCCCGAGTCCATCGCGCCACTGTTCTGGAACGAAACGGATTACAAACATCTGCTCAAGAAGAACAAATGAATCATCGAACGCTTATGATGACACTATGTTATACTTAAACGAATAAACGACCACTAGGGGAGCCTTCGGGCTGAGACGGCAAACGCCGGACCCTTTGAACCTGATCTGGCTCATACCAGCGTAGGGAAGTGGCATGGGATTCGTCTGTTCCACGCCACTTTTCCTTTTTGGAGAAGTGGCGTTTTCATTTTGAAAGGAGACTGATCCATGCGTATTCAACAACTCACTTGGATGGCAATGCTCGTCGCCATCGCCATCATCGGCTCACTGTTCATCTCAATTCCGACCGGGGTGGCCCGAGCTTTCCCGATTCAACATATGGTGAACGTCATCGCGGCCGTCACCGTCGGCCCACTCGGTGCCGTCCTCGTCGCCTTCGTGACCGGACTCGTTCGCGTCATGACGGGCACCGGTTCGCTACTCGCGTTCCCTGGCGGCATGATCGGCGCGCTTCTGGCCGGTATCTTTTATATGAGGACGAACCGCGTCGCCTTCGCCGCACTCGGTGAAGTCATCGGTACGGGCGTGATTGCCTCACTCATCGCCGTACCTTACGCGAAAATCTTGATGGGGTCTGAGTTCGGCGCGCTCTTCTTTTTCCCGGCCTTCCTCGCCTCGAGCGTGACCGGCGCCTTGCTCGGTTGGATCGTACTCGCTCGCGTCAAACAGCTGCGTCCTGCTCTCAAACAATAATTGAGTCGTTTGGCCTCTCCCTTTCGAGTGTACAGATGGTAAAATAAGGTTATCTCATTTAGAAGGAGTGACCGCCTTGACTCGTCTACAATTATGGGTGACCGGAGCTGCCGCCGTCATCATCACCGCCCTTTTGTTCACGTTAGAACGCATCGCGGCTTATACGCGTTGGCACGCATTGGTCGCCACAGGCGTCTGGCCCGAGGAGCCGACCGTCATGGATCTGTTGGCGCAAAACTGGTTCATCCCGCTCTTCGGTTTCACCGCCATCATCTGCTTCTTCATGGCCGGTAATTCGGTCAAAGCGACCACCATGAAAACAGGGACGACCGACTTATGACGGTTGTCCCTGTTTGACGTGATACACCCAAATCTCTTCCCCGTTCCATTCGTCGATGCGACCGCTATCGACAAATCCACCTCGTTGATAAAACCGCTTCGCTAGTTCATTTGTCGGATGGAGACTAAGGACGATATCATCTACATCAAATCGGTCCTGGATCCAGACGAGCGCCAACTGTAGAAAGCGAGATCCAAGCCCCTGTCCTTGCTCATGCGCATCTATCATAAAGCGGTCGAGCCACACGTAGCGGTCGACTTTGTTCTCCGCCCCGATCATCATAAAGCCGACCGGTCGCTCGTTGAGGCAAAGCGCATAGCACGTCCAGGCGTACTTGACGTCGACTTCCATCTCGCGTAGCGATTCCGCATTCGTTTCAATAAAGCGGGACTGCTCCGTAGCGACGGTCAAGCCGATGACGGCTTCCCGATTCGTGTCATCAATGAGCTGTATCGTCAGCGAGCCGGCAGCCATCGGCGCACCTCTTCCATGTCTTGTCCACGCTTCGGCAAAATATAGGCGCTGACCGAAGCGTTATATAAGTACACATAATCGTCTTCCTCGACGATTTCCTTGATCCCGGCCCAAGTCACCCTTGTCTCACCGAACTCGTTTTGATCACGCAGACCGTTCTCATCCAATTCCATCGTATGCGGACCAATCATCCCTTCGTTACTGCGTTCATCGATGAGCCGACGTGTTTGCTTCCGGACGTGCCGTTCAAAGTATTTCGGGTAATATAGAAACCACAATATACCCGCAATGCCTTGTACACCATACAGCCACCAGTCCGTCTCTTGAAGCCATGTCGTCCAAACGAAGGCAGCCCCTAGAAAGACAATCGGTCCGATGATTCGCTGCAGGAACAGCATTCGCTTGCCTGTTTTCGACCGTTGGATATGGCTCAAGTTGAACCGGATATAGTCGTCTTCTGTCAATTCATATTGGATATGCATCTTATCCCTCCTCCCTGTCCTTTACGCTCCTTGTCTAGAAAAGTTCCGTTCCCGGTCATGATTCGATACTATGTAAGAAAGGAGTGACACGATGAAACAAATCCACCATCTCTGCATCCAAACGCCCGACTATGAGGCATCCAAACGATTCTACGAAGCACTCGGCTTCGAGCTCGTCCAGGAGTCACCCGACTTTCATACCCGCGCGTTCAACAGCTGGCTCAAGCTCGGCGACTTTTACATCGAGCTCCAGACGGCAAAACAAGACGAGACGTTGACCCCCTATTCGAAACACGTGGCCGGCCCTGTCCATTTCGCTCTGTACGTAGACGACCTCGAGGCAGAAGTGCAACGGCTCGAGGCGCTTGAGGTCCCGTTCTTACCGAAACAGGGCGGCAACATCTACTTCGTCGTCGACGGATATTTAAGTAAATTGAAAGCCCCGGAAGGCACAATCATCGAACTTCGGGACTCGTTTTTAATCAAGTGAGGCGACGCGCCTCGCTTTTTTTGTACACTGTGATGTTTTTGGCCACATGAAAACAGGAACATTCAAACAACCTGGTTTTCTTGGAGGCAACGCATGAAATATCTCGATTATTGGACTTACATGATTCTCTCGCTCCTCAAGCTCTATTTATTCAGTGTGCTGACGACGAGCGCATTCACGTTCCACTTCTTCCTCGTCAACGTCGGCATGATCCTCATGATGACGAGCTGGGCGTTACTCGTTCGACCGAACGTCCGGCGATGGATCCTCCTCGCCTCGCTATTTTTACATAGCACCTTGCTCATCTCGGACGCTTGGTATTACCGCTATTTCGGAAACGTCTTGTCGGTCGCGCTCTTGTCGGACGCCGGCCAGATGGGTGACGTCGGCGGTGGGTTCTTGACGTTGATTCAGGCGACCGATTTCCTCTTTTTCGCCGACTTACTCGTTTTCGGGGCACTCGTGATGTATCAAAAGCGTCACCCGATTCGTGAGACGAGAGGGCTGCGGATGGCCGGGATCGGCTTTTTGGCCGGAGTCGTGCTGTATAGCGTCCCACTTTACGTCAATTATCCACCGGACGACCGGACGACCATCTCGAACATGCGTGAGTACTATAAATACGGATTTTGGGGTTATCACGGCTTAGACGCGGCGCGTGGCATCCGTGACGGAGCCGGACTCGGGAAGTCGTTGACTGACGTCGACCAATCCAACGTCTCTGCCTTATCCCAGGCGACCGTGAGCGCCTCGTCCGACACGAACGTCATCGTCGTCCAACTCGAGTCGTTCCAGGCGTCCGTGATTGGCCAAGTCATCAACGGTCAAGACGTGACACCGAATTTGAACGCGCTCCGCGACGAGATGCTTTATTTCCCGAACGTCTATCACCAGACACATGAGGGCCGGACGTCGGATGCGGAGTTCACCGTCAACACGTCGCTCTACCCGGTCAAGTCGGGATCCGTCTACACCCAGTACGCCGACCACACGTTCGACGCCTTGCCTGAACGATTGAAAGCGGTCGGTTACGACACGGCGGCGATGCACGCGTTTGATAAGATGTTCTGGAATCGGGATAACTTTTACGACAATATCGGCTTCAATCACTTCTTCTCCGCAGAGGACTACCCAGACGGTGAGGTGATCGGGATGGCGCTCAACGACAAAGACTTCTTGACGGAGTCCGTCCGTTTCATGGAGACGCTCGAGCAGCCATTCTATTCGTTCGTCGTCGCCTTGACGAGCCATACGCCGTATGACATCCCAGACCGTGAGAAACGGCTCGACTTGTCCGGCTATGACGACCCGCTCCTCCAAAACTATTATCACACCGTCCACTATGTCGATACGGCCGTCGGGTTGATGGTCGACATGTTGAAAGCGAACGGCATGTGGGATGACACGCTCGTCGTGTTTTACGGCGACCACGACAACGGGTTGACCGCCCCTGGCGACGAGATGGCCGAAAAAGAGGGCGTGACGTCCGTCACCGAGGTCTTTACGCTCGACCGGGCGGTACCGCTCTATATCAAACCGGCCGGGCTCGCACGTGGCGAAGTGATGCAAGCGAGCGGCGGTCAACTCGACTTCGCCCCGACCATCCTCGAGTTGCTCGGGATGACACCCGGCTATATGCTCGGAAGTTCGCTCCTCGACGATGAGCCCAACTTGACCGTGTTCCGAAACGGCTCGTTCCGTTACGACGATGTCTACTTCGCCCCGGATTTGACGAAACCGTTCGGGGCCGGCACGTGTTACGCGATCGATTCAGGAGACGAGCTGCCGTTCGACGCCTGCGCGCCGTATATTGACGAAGCGGCCGACCAGTTACGCCTTTCCGACACCATCGTCGAAAAAGACGCCTTATCCGAATTTACACAAACCGACAAGCAAGCCGCCCCGAACTAATCGGGCCGGCTTGTTTTTAGTAGACGTTCCGGAGCGTCGCCACATCGATCTTTTTCATCGGCAAGAATGCTTCGGTCACGCGCGCCAATTGCTCTTTTGTTCCGGTCGTCATCATCTCTTCCATCGCCCACGGCACGATTTGCCACGAGACGCCATATCGGTCTTTAAGCCAGCCACACTGTTCCGCTTCCGGGACGGCCGACAGCTTCTCCCAATAGTCATCAATCTCGTCTTGCGTCTCACAAAACGCGATCAGCGACTGCATCTCGTTGAACGCGAACTGATGGTCCGCCGCGCTATCCATGGCGACAAATTCGCGGCCGGACAAGACGAAGCGGGCGTAATTGAGCTTCCCTTCCACTTCCGGGCCGTCCGCCGCTCCGTAACGAATCAGATGGTCTTCGAGCACGTACGAATCCGGGAAGATGGAAACCCAGTCATTCAGTGCCGCTTCGGCCTGACCGAACACGTCACCGACGAACAAGAGACACGGCGTCACGGTTTGGATGTCCATCCCGCCGCTATGCATGATCTGCCACGACACACCGTGTTTGTCTTTCAACCAGCCGTAACGCTCGCTGAAGTCATACGTGTCGAGCGGCATGAGTACGTCCGCGCCGTCCACGAGCTTGTGCCAAAGCGTCTCGACTTCTTCTGACGTCGGGAACGTGACCATGTAGGAGATGGACGGGTTGCGCTCTTTCAGCGGGCCGGCGCCGAGCAGTTGGAAAAACTGGCCCGGCAGCGACAGCGTGACAATCGTCGTCTTGCCTGACGGCGTATCGGTAAGTGTCGTCGTATAGTCGACGAACGAATCTGGAAATACCGACACGTACCATTCGGCGATGCGCTCGACATCGCCTTCGAACCAAATGCACGGGATGATCGGTTGCGTAATCATTAGAGAAGCTCCTTTCAGATTTCACGAAGTCGATACACGTCACGGACGGCGAGCAGCGTCTCGGCTTGTTTTCGGTACGCCTGATAATGGTCGGAGTTGATATGTGCGTCAAGTGCCGCCTCATCCCGGTACTTCTCGTAAAACACGAACGTGCAGGGCTCATCGATTGACTCATGGAGCACATACGTGAGACATCCTTCTTCTTGTCTCGACGGCGGGATGACCGCATCGAGCGCTTGCTGTAACGCTTCTTCTTTCCCTGGATGTGCCTTTAATATCGCGGTGATTGTGATTTCCATAGCTGTTTCCTCCTCATTATGAAATGCAATCTCATCTTATACCACGTTCCCGAATCGCGCTGAATGTATACGCCAAAGCGGACACCTCACACGTGAGATGTCCGCTCGGTTCACTCGTCTTTCTTTTTAGGTTTGAACGGCCACCACACCCCGTCACCGAACGAGACGGTGATGGCCGGGATGAGTAACGGCAACACGATCAACCCGTATAGTAACAGCCCCGTGATGACGATCGTCGCGATTTGGACGAGACTGAGCACACCTGATGGGATCATCGCCCCGAACGTGCCCGCGAGGATGACGGCAGCGGTCATGATGACCGTCCCCATCTTCGTCATCGAGTGGACGAGTGCGTCACGTACCGTCATCCCGTTAATCGACTCTTCGCGGAATCGATCGAGGAGGAAAATCGAGTAGTCGATGCCGAGCGCAATCAACATGACGAACCCGAAGAACGGTACGGCCCAGCTGATGCCGTCGTAACCGAGTCCTTCCACGAAGATGAGCTCCGTGATGGCCGCCGATGTGTAGTACGTCAACAAGAGCGAGCCAATCATATAGAGCGGCATGATCATCGAACGGAATAGAATCGTCATGACGACAAAGAGCGTCACGAGCATGATGGCGACCGTCCGATTGAAGTCGTTCGTAGACGTCGCATTCAAGTCACTATTGATGCTCGAAATGCCGGCATAACCAATCGTAGCCGCTTCAAACGGTGTATTCGTGACGATGCGGTCCATCGTCTCTTTCACCGCCTCGACCGTATCGATCGCTTCTGGTGAGTACGGGTCCATGTCGAGGACGACCTCGAGTTGCGTGGCGGTCCCGCCATCGAACACGTAACGGTCAACGGCTGGCGCGAACGCGTCCGACGTCAATGTCCCTTCCGGTAAAAAGACGCCTGTATCACGTAAACCATCCGCTTCGCTAAGTGCCGATAAGAAGGACACGGCCTCGCCTAAGCCGGCTTCAATCTGTGACAATCCAGCGTTCGCTTCACCAACTCCGGTGGCGAGCTGAGACAGTCCGGCTCCGAGTTCCCCAATTTGCGCGCCTTGTGCCGTTAAAGCCGAAGCGGCTTCATTGATGCCTGCTTCGATTTGACCGAGCCCGACAGACACTTGTCCGATACCAGCTACGGTCGCTGGAATGTTTTGTGTGGCCGTCAAGCCTTGTCCAATCAAACCGAGTTGGGCGTTCAATTGTCCAAGTCCTGCCGCTGCTTCCGCGAGTGGCGCCCCCGCGCTCGAGGATCCCGTCGGTAGTTGAGCAACGACGGCGTCAAGCCCTGACTCGACCTGGGCGAGTCCTGCTTGTACGTCCCCGAGTCCGCTTTCGGCTTCAGCAAGCCCACGGCTCACTTCCGCGAGTTGGGTATCGACATAAAAATCGTCAATGACGTCACCGGTCGGTCGCGTGATCGACCGGACACCGCTCACACCGTCCACGTTCTCGAGTTCATTTGAAAACTTCTCGATGTAGGCGACGTCGTCTTCTGTCAGTGCCGCATCTCGTTTCAAGATGACTTGGACCGGGAGTGACTCGCCTTTTCCGAACCCTTCCGAGATCAAATTGAGCCCTCGGACCGAGTCATAGTCATTTCCGATCTCATCGACCGTATTGAACGACCGGGCGTCATCGTACGTGAACAATACCGGTACGGTGATTGCCGCGACGACGAGAATCGAGACGAACGGGCGATTGACCGATAATCGGCTGAACGCCGCCCAGAGGCGGCTGTCGTGATGTTCGCCCGCTTTCTTTGAAGGCCAAAATAAACGATGCTTGAGCGTCGCCATAAAGAACGGAACGACAGTGAACAAAATCAAGAGCAAGACGGCAATCCCGACGGCGACGGCGACGGCCGATTTAAAGATCGGGAAATCGGCAAAACCGATCGAGGCGAAACCGACGAACACGGCGATCCCACTGATGAGAACCGTTCGACCGGCCGTCTTATACGTGTTGACGATCGCGTCTTCAATCGCGTGACCGGCCCCAAGCTCTTCTTTATACCGACTGAGGAGCAGGATACAATAGTCTGTCCCGATTCCGAACAGAATCGCCACGAGGAAAATCTGCGTGTAATTCGAGACGGGGAAGCCGAACCAATCGACGAAGAAGGCGACGAACGATTGGCTGAGAAGATACGTGAAGCCGACCGCGATCAACGGGATGAACGGCGTCACAATCGAACGGAAGACGAGTAGGAGCAAGCTGAAAATCAAGACGACAGTGATGATTTCCGTCTTCTTCAACCCTTCCTGCGCACTCAAGTTCACATCGTTATTGATAATCTCTTCCCCAGTGATGTACACCGTTTCGTCTTCAGGTAAGACGTTCGCCCGTACATCGTCCGCGAAGGCGTTGATGGCCTCGCTCGACCCTTCGACCGTGATCGGGACGAGCACGATGCGCGCATCTTCTGAAACGAGCTGTGCTTCGGTCTCTTCATTTTCGAACGGGTCGAGGACGTCCTTGACGACGTCGTCGCGCGTTTCGATGTCACGGATGACCCGGGAAATATCGGTCCGTTCGGCCTCTCCGAGCGAATCGAACTCGTAGACGAGTGAAATCGTCTTGTCGCTCTTCCCAGCTGCATTTAATATATCTTGGGCCCGTTGCGAGTCCATATCTTCTGACAATTGGAAGCTTCCGGCCTGTTCGGCCTGTTTCGTCAAGTTCGGTGCCGCGATGAACAAGCCGGCCGTTAAGACGATGAGGCCAATCAAGATTCCCCAGCGCCATTGAATGATGATACGCAATGCTTATTCCTCCCCAATCCGAAGCAGCTGTTTGATTTTCCGGAACGTCCGGACGAACTGTTCGATTTCTGCCTCGTCGATGTTTCCGTCGAGTAACGACTCGACGTAACGGTACACGGCGGCATCGGCCGCTTCGACGATATGACGACCGGCCTCCGTCAATTCAATCAACCGCTCGCGTTGGTCTTGACCGCGTCGACTGACGACAAGGTCTTTGTCGACGAGTTTTTTTAAGCGGTTCGAAATGGCGCTTTTATGCACCCCTTGCTTCTCTGCCAACTGTCCGGCTTGAATCGGCCCGAACTGTTCGAGCAACTTCAACAACTGCAGCTGTTCGCGTGAGTACTCGCGCCAGACGTCGCCTTCCATAGCATCGATGACGTGTTCGGCACCTTGAAACATGACTTCTTCAAATAATTGTACGGCTTCCCGCATCAATTCTTTCATCGTTGGTTTACCCCCTAAACTATATTCATCTAGTTTATGCCCTAAACTAATAGTAGTCAATAAAAACGACCGATGCAGTCGTTGCTCATCGGTCGAGTGTATATACGTATGTATAGAACGTGAGCAGTTGTCCTGCCCATTCAATCTGTTTTTCCGCGCCCTCACGGATGAATCCGACACGTCTTAACACGTGCTGAGAGGCCACATTGTCGTTCGTCGTCTCGGCAATGAAGCGCCTGAACTGTGGTAACTTAAACGTCAGCCATTGCCGTAAACCCTCCGTGGCATACCCGCGTCCGACATAAGCCGCCCCGATTCGATAGCCGACTTCCCCGGTCTCAGCATCAGTGTGATGAACGTTCAGGCGTCCGACGATTGTGTCATCCTTCCAAATCAAGTAATAATAGCCCTCACCGTTCGCCTGTTCGGCCAAAAGGCGCTCGAGTGACTGACGAAACGACTCCGGCTCATAGTAGGCGTTGCCTCGGCTCGGGACCGAACGCTCAAAATACGCACGGTTTTCACACTCGAACGCGTACAAGCAGGCTTCGTTCTGGCGGCATAACGGCTTTACGCTCAGCCGATCCATGTGACGAGCGCCCCGTTCTCGTCAGCCGCTTGTTTGAAGACACGCTTCAACTCATCGAACTGTTCGAATAAATACTGTTTCTCTTCCAGCCCCCATTCGCTCTCAAACGGATACAGTTGCTGCTCGTTCATCGTCGTGACGGCATAGCGCGCTTCAAGCGCATCGAGTTTGATGTACTGAAGCCGTGCGGACAAGTCCGCCACTTCTTCCGGCGTCAAATAAGCGATTTCCGCCTCTTCGTCCAAGACGTCGCCTCCAAACACCACTTTCCCGAGCGAATGGCGGTCAATGTCGTCCAAGTCCGTCTCCCCGGTCAACAAGAAATAAAGCCCGTGCCACGCCTTATCGATATCGGTTTGCCGTCCCTCGTCCTCTACGAGCTCCTCGAAGCCATCCGGTTCGTGAAGCAGCCCTGTCAACTCTTCGGCCGATACACGCATGTATGCGCCAACCATCCCCATGTCTGATTCCCCTCTCCAATTCGTATGTCTGACTATTCGGCATAGACATGAAAAAAACCTCCCGAAGAAGGTTTAACGCATCGCCTCCGCAACGCGGATTCCAGAGACGTACGCGCTCTCGAACCGTGTCCGGCCCGAGGCGTCGTCCGCTTCTAAAAAGACGTCACCGGCCAAATAGATCGGGTAATGCTTAAGTTTATAGAACGGCTCATGCCAGACGTCGGTCGCCTGCGCGTAGCGCCATCGCTTCAATTGTCTCGATTGAATCACCGCCGCTTCGGTCACTGTTTGTAACAGCCGTTCGATTTCGTGAAGCGTCTCCTCAGCTGGACGGTCATACCATGCCGCACTCCATGCCTCATCCATATAGACGCTGACGAGTTCCGACTTCGAGATGCCTTTTTGGCGATTGTTGATGACTTTCAATAGACCCGATGCCAAGTCCGTATCGAGAATCCCGTCCGGACCGATGGAGACCTCGCTTCCGAATTCGAACAAGCCGACGAACGTCGGGGCGTAAGTCAATCCACGTAACGCCGCGTCAATCGGAAAATCCGCGAGCACGTCAAACGTCTGCGGGAGCGGTGACGTGATGAGGAGACGGTCGTACTGCCGCATCGTTACATCTGTCCGTACAATGACTGCCTCGTCCATCATCGCAACTGCTTCGACTCGCTCGTTTAAATGGACGGTCAACCCCTCGGCCAACTGCTTAGCCAACGCGTTCATCCCACCGGCGGCGACGTAGCGTGGATACGGGTCGGCGTACCAGACGTTCACCCAACCTTTCCTCTGCCAGTCGGCGACATCTTGTTTGAGCGCTTCCCCGCGTACGGTGAAATAGACCGCCCCGTGATCGGCTTTCCCGTCCCCGATTCGTCTTGTCGCCAAACGTCCCCCGACGCTCCGGCCCTTCTCAATCAGTTCCACTGTATGACCGTGGCAAGCGAGTTCGCGAGCTGCGACGATCCCGCTCAATCCGGCGCCGATAATCCCAATCTTCATGTTCATCCCCCTCTTTCACGAAGATTGTATCACGTGAGCGGCAGCTACGTCGGGCTCACGTATGCTTTTCCACTGCTCATCATACTCGCGGCGCGCGTCTTCATACATGACGGCGAAGCGGCTGACGACGAGCGGGCGGATGAGTGCGGTCGCAATTAACAGGGACAATGCAGCGAACAGCACGGAGTCGAAGCGGAAGAAGAGGGTCAAGCCAATCAAATATACCGGCACAACCGGTAAAATAAGTTTGAACGCGTCCCATTTCAGTCCGCGCGTTAAAGCACGCGACTTCGTGATGGCCGCTCGGACAGACAACTCCGGCTCATCGTGCAAGATAAAGTACGTGAACGCATAAGAGAAGTATTTGACGATACCTGGAACGAGGAAGAGAAGCGTCCACAGCAATTGCAACACCGTCAACAGGATTGTGGCCGCTACATGTTTGTCATACCGTCGGCGCATCGGCAAAAAGAGGTCGGTAAATTGTATGTCCTTCTCACGTACCGTCTCCAAAAGCACCCAATAGTATCCGATGATGACTGGATAAAGCATGAATGACAGAATGCCACTAATGAGCAACACGAACCCCTTCTCAAAGCTCGTCCCCATTTCTGTGCCGTAAAGCGTCGGATCTATGACCGCCCCGACTTCCACTATGAGCGCACAGGCAAATGACCAAGCGAGTAACATTCCCGTCTTTCCTTTCAATGCGGCGTGCGCCCGTTCATTCCACGTTTGGATCATCCCGTTTCCCCATTTCGATCGTCTTTCCCGTCTTATACGCTACAGGACGTAAAACGTTTCAAACTCAACAAAAAACAGGGCCCTCGCCCTGTCTCAGTAGAAAAGACCTTCACTAGAAGGTCATTCCTTCGGTTTCAACTCACTTTCCGTCACCCATTTATGGTTCGTCACTTCTTCCCCGTCCTGGAGCATGAAGTTGACCATATAGACGGTCGTCTCTTCACTCGAGTCGATTGTCGCGATCGCACCGTCCATGCCTTCCATATGGTCGGCTCGAAGCGTCACTTCGGTCCCATCGGCAAGTGGCGCGTCTTCGGTCGTGTCGAGTTCTTCATGAATCACCCATTTGTGATTCTCGACCGGTTCGCCGCCATCGGTCGGGGTGTACGTCACCGCATACGCTGTCGTGTCATAGGCGCCAACGATTTTTGCCTCGGCACCTTCCATCTCGAGCATATGGTCAGCGGTCATGACGACCGTCGAATCGACCGGGTATGTTGGGTTCGACGCTTCCTGTAGATCTTCCGGCACTTCACCGGAACCCGAGTGGTCCATCGTGCCATGCGCATCTTCTTGTTCTGCGTTATGTTCCTCGGTCACATCAATTGTTTGGTCTTCTTCTGTCGTATCACCCGTATCACCGCATGCCGCAAGTGACGTCGCAAGTAGCACGGCACCAAGTGTCGTCGCCCATTTTTTTGTTTCATCAAATCGCTCCTTTTCTATCTTTATAAGACTGTACCCTACATGAAACGGAATCAGACGTTTCTTGAAACAATCCCATGAAAAAGACCAAGATCCCGAAAGATCTTGGTCCAATGATTTATTCAACTGTTACTGATTTCGCCAAGTTACGTGGCTTGTCGACATCACAGTCACGCGCGAGTGCCGCGTAATACGAGATGAGTTGAAGCGGTAACACCGTCACGAGTGGTGTGAGGAGTGGCTCGACACGTGGCAAGACGAATGAATCGCTCTCGTGTTCCATCCCTTCCATCGAAATCGTGCAGGCAACTGCGCCACGAGCGACAACTTCCTTGATGTTTCCGCGGATGTTGAGGTGCGTGTTCGGTTGCGAGACGAGTGTGATGACCGGTGTGCCGTCTTCAATCAACGCGATCGGTCCGTGCTTGAGCTCTCCACCTGGATAGCCTTCCGCTTGGATATACGAGATCTCTTTGAGCTTGAGGGCCCCTTCAAGACCGACGTATGAATCCATGCCGCGACCGAGGAAGAACGCGTTGCGTGATTCTTTCAAGAACTTGTCAGCCAACTGCTCGAAGATTTCTTTTTGTGCCATGACCGAATCCATGATCGTCGCGATGCGCGCGAGTTCTGTCATGAGGTCAAACGGTACTTTCTTCCCGTTCGCACGAGCGATGTCGTAGGCAAGAATCGCGAGCACCGCGATTTGAGCCGTGTACGCCTTCGTCGACGCGACCGCGATCTCCGGGCCGGCGTGAAGGAGCATCGTCTCGTTCGCCTCACGCGAGAGCGTCGAACCGGCAACGTTCGTGAGTGTGAGCGCTTTGTAACCGCGCTTCTTCACTTCGACGAGGACGGCGCGGCTGTCCGCTGTCTCACCTGATTGTGAGATGAAGAGGAACAACGGTTTCTCCGTGAGAAGTGGCATGTTATAACCGAACTCTGACGCGACGTGCACTTCAGTCGGTACACCTGCGACGCGCTCGATCAACTGTTTGCCGACGAGACCAGCGTGGTAACTCGTACCGCAAGCGATGATATAGATGCGGTCGGCCTCAGAGACGAGCGAGCGCACGCCTTCCGTGAGCTCGATGTCGCCGTCGGCGTTCTGATAGT
>NZ_JTLB01000017.1:0-65000 GCF_000798975.1 Exiguobacterium sp. ZOR0005
TTAAAAGCCTTCGTAAATTTGACCATAAAAACACCCCATAAAAGTTGGATTTTTATGTCCAACTTTTATGGGGCAGTTCAATCAGGGCTTTTTGTCATCCAATCAATAGTTTTTCTTTCGGGTAGCGAATCTTGCGGTCGAGTTGGCGCGCGACGGTGAACAAAATCGTGAGCGATCCGACACGACCAAGCAACATCATGAACATAATGAGCTCTTTTCCGCTGTTGTTCAACTCAGCGGTGATCCCGAGCGACAGTCCGACCGTCCCGAACGCGGAAACGACTTCAAACAAGATAGCCGTCGCCGGCAAATGGCCGTTCGTCAAGATCGTCAGCGCGGTAATAAATAAAATAAAGAAGAAACTCGTGATGGCGACCATGTACGCCTTTTTAATCTGGAACACGTCAATCGTGCGTTCCATAATGACCGTTTCTTTTTTGCCGAGCAAAAACGCCCACATGTCGGCCAAGATAACAGCCACGGTCGTCACTTTAATTCCCGACCCTGTCGATGCGGCCCCGGCCCCGATATACATGAGAATCAATATGAGACCGATCGAGACCGGCGCCATCGTCGCGACGTCGATCGTATTGAAGCCGGCCGTCCGCGTCGTAATGGCTTGGAAGAACGTCGCATGAAGCGCTTCGCCGAGCGGACGCCCGTATAGTGCTCCTTCAATCGACACCCATTCGAACAACATAAGGGCGAACCAGGCGATGCCGTTGATGACGAGTAGCGACGCGATCATGATTTTCGAATGGAGAGCGAGCCGTTTCCAACGTCTCACCTCGGTCGCATCGGCAATCGTCGTGAAGCCGAGTCCGCCAATCATGATCAGTATGGAAATCGTGACGACGATGGACGTGTTCTGTTCAAACTTCATGAGGCTATCGGGCCATAAGGAGAACCCAGCGTTATTGAACGCCGAGACGGCGTGGAAGAAGCCGTAGTACAAGGCCTCACCGAACGAGTAGTCGCCGGTGCCATACAGTTCTGCCGTCAAAAAGCAGAGACCGACCACTTGGACGATGACCGTCGTGAAGACGATGTTTCGGACGAGTCGCACCGTTCCGCCCGGTCCTGATAAATTGAGAGACTCTTGGAGCAAGATACGCTGCTTCAAACCGATTTTACGCCCGAGCACGCTTAAAAGCATGAGGGCGACCGTCATGAAGCCGAGCCCCCCGATTTGAATCAACGCGACGATGACAAGCTCGCCGAACGTCGTGAACGACGTTCCGATGTCGACTGTCGAAAGCCCCGTCACCGTCCCGGCCGATGTCGCAATGAAAAGACAGTCGATCCAAGACACCGGTTCACTTTGCGCAAACGGCATATAAAGGAGCGTTGCCCCAATAAAAATCACGAGTAAAAATCCGCTGGCAATAAAGCGGGCCGGCTTCTCGAACACGATTCGGTATAACGCCTCGATTCGTTTCAACCGCCGTTCCCGTATCGATAATGGATGTCGCATCCTCATATCTCCTTCACTGTTTCTAAGCCACATATTACGCCTCGTCATCGAAATTGCCAACTAGAAAAATGTCACGCTAACTCTTTCGTCGTTTTTTTGGTAATATGATAGATAGACTTTATAAACGTTGAGGAGGTTGAATGAAACCGTGGACCCTAGTACGGTAGATCATTCGCTAAAGGATGTCTCGCGAAGGTTGGAGCGTCAGTCACAGTACATGCCCGCCCATCTTTATTTCCAGCTCGAAGAATTGCTACAATGGTCGCTCGATCAACAAGTTGTGAATCAATTGTACGCATTGTTAAAAAAATACGATGTATTAACCGATATAGAGCGTGAAGAACGAAATATCAGCATCCAACTGCTGATTGACGAAAACGGCGCTTAACCATCGGGAACGCATTATGCGGGAGACGAGTTGCGTCTCTCGCTTTTTTTTGATTCCTGTTCATTTAGAAAGGTGGAAAACATAGACATGGATGTCGTCACTTTAGTAGGATTATTACTCGGTTTCTTCACGTTGATTGGCGGGATGATTCTGAAAGGCGCAGGTGTGGCCCCGCTCATCAACCCGGCCGCACTTGTCATCATTTTTGTCGGGACGGCCGCTGCGGTCAGTATCGCCGTCTCAAAAGAGCAACTTCAAAACGTACCGAAGCTGTTCAAAATCTTATTCACAAAACAGAACTTACCTAGCAAGTCTGGGATGTTGACTCAATTCGTCGATTTATCGACACAAGCTCGTAAAGAAGGTCTATTGTCACTTGAGACCGCTTTAGAACAAGTCGAAGAGCCGTTTTTGAAACAAGGCATGATGATGGTCATCGATGGACAACCGTCTGAATATATCGCCGAAGTCATGTCGCGTGATATCGAGAACATGGAAATCCGACATAAAGCGAACGCTGACGTGTTCACACAAGCCGGTACGTACGCACCGACACTTGGCGTACTCGGAGCCGTCATCGGACTCGTCGCCGCCTTGAAAGACTTGTCCGACATCGAAAAGCTCGGCTATGCGATTTCGGCCGCATTCGTCGCGACACTGTTCGGGATTTTCTCGGGATATGTGCTTTGGTTCCCGTTCGCCAATAAGCTGAAACAATACTCAAAGAGCGAGGTGCTCATCAAGGAAATGATGATCGAAGGCATCCTCTCGATTCAAGGCGGCGAATCGCCGAAGACGTTAGAAGATAAGTTGTCTGTGTATTTGTCTCCAAAGGAGCGAGCCGACTATGAAGCGCAAAAAGAAGCATGACCATGAAGAACATATCCCTGAAGGTTGGCTCATCCCTTATGCGGATTTACTGACGCTGCTCCTCGCGCTCTTCATCGTTTTGTTCGCATCGAGTAACGTCGACCAGACGAAGCTCGAGAAGATGTCACGATCGTTCAATCAAGTGTTCTCTGGCGGGACGAGCGTCTTTCAAGCATCGACGGCCTCGAACAGTGATATCAACCGGACGAACAACACCGACACGACGGCGAATCCGCGAACGTATGAACTCGCGAAGCTCGACGAGTTGAAAGAACAAGTGACTCAATATATCGAAGAGAAGGGACTCCAAGACCAGATTGAGGCGACGATCAACTCGAGCGGACTCGTCCTGACGATTCAAGATCGGGCGCTGTTCAGCATGGGCGAGGCGACGCTCGATGCCGAGGCACGTGACGTCGCCCGCTCGATCAGCGGCATTCTCGAGCAGGCCGGCAATCGAGAGATCGTCGTGTCCGGCCATACGGACAACGTCCCGATCAACACGGCTCGCTTTCCGTCGAACTGGGAGCTCAGTTCAGCGCGGGCGACCGCGTTCATGCGCGGCTTGTTGACGAATGATTCCTTAAATCCGAGCCAGTTCACACTCGCGAGCTACGGCGAGTATAAACCGATTGCGACGAACGACACGGATGCCGGCCGCGCTAAGAACCGGCGCGTCGAAGTGTTAATCAAACCGCTCGTCGATTTATCGGAAGGTTCCCCTAAAATGATTGAAACGATCATCTTGCCACAGTAAAAGCCCACTCTGCCGAGTGGGCTTTTGTCATGTTCATCGTGTCCATTCAAAATACTTGCGTGCTAGTTCTGTGAGCGGGCTGTTGAACAGACGTTTGCGCCAGTAAAGGTCGGCCGCTTTTTTGACGGCTTCACTTCGAGACGGATACGGGTAGATCATGCGCGATAACTTCCCGATCTTATCGCCGCGTTGCATCGCGTAGACGACGATTTGCATCCAATCGCCCGCCGTCATCCCGACCGCATGTCCCCCGATGATTTTGCCGTTCTTCCGTGTGATGATTTTGACGAAACCGGTCTCTTGGCGGTCAGCGACAAACCGGTCGACTTCCGACAGCTTCGCTTCAAAGATGTCGACGTCTTCACCGTACTGCTTCCGCGCCTCGGCCTCGGTCAAGCCGACATGAAACACTTCCGGGTCCGTGAAAGTGATCCATGGCATCTTCTTATAATCAACTTTGTTCCACAGGCCGAACAAGGCGTTCGCGACGACCGCTTTGCCTTCTTCACCGGCCGCATGCGTGAACGGGAGCGTGTTGATCGTATCCCCGATCGCAAAGATGTGGGGTTGTGACGTCCGGTACGTCGAAGAGACGTCGACATAGCCATCTTTGACGTGGACGTGGGCCCGATCAAGTCGAAGCGCATCGATACGCGGTTTTCTTCCCGTTGCCATGAGCAGTTTATCCGCCTCGTAGTGGACAGTCTCCCCATCGATTTCAGCGTCGACGCGAATCTTTCCGTTCACCTCTGAAACTTGTTTGACGTCCACCCCAATTTTCAGGCGCATCGCCATCTCGAGTTGCGTGCGTAAAAGCGTCTGCACCGACTCGTCTTCTTTCGGCAAGAACGTATCGAGCGCCTCGAGTACCGTTACTTGGCTGCCGAGACGTGCGAACGATTGGGCGAGTTCGAGACCAATCGTGCCGGCGCCGATGACGATGATACTTTCCGGTAGCGTCTCCTCATGGAAGACGTCTTCGTTCGTTAAATACGACACCGTGTCGAGCCCGTCAATCGGCGGGACCGTCGGTTTCGAACCTGTCGCGATGACGAACTTCTTCCCGATCAAGAGATCGTCCCCGACTTTTAATTCGTAAGGGCTTTGGAACGATGCTTCCCCGATATAGACGTCGACGCCTAATTTTGTGAAGCGCTCCGTACCGTCGTGCTCTTGGATGATCTCGCGGGCCCGGTCGATCCGTGCTTTCGTTGTCTGATAATGCTCGCGCCCGTCAAACTCGGTGCCGAGTACACGAGCGGCCTGCATCATCGAGCTCGCTTCTTTTGAAGCGGCGATGAGCGCCTTGGACGGGATACATCCGACGTGAAGGCAATCCCCGCCGAGATGCTTTTTCTTCTCGACGAGTGCGACTTTCGCGCCAAGGTTGGCGGCTCCGGCCGCGACCGTCATACCGGCCGCGCCTCCCCCGATGACAATCAACTGATAATCCTTCATTTCATCAACCTCCGATATCGTTCACTCACATCTTCCATCCGTCTCCGGTTCACACCAAAATCGGAATGTCCGAGTCGTGCGGCCGAACGAAACTCAATTTGTCTTGTCTCATCGTCAAATAAAAATTCGACGTCGTCTTTAAAACGCATCACTCTCGTCGAGACGACATAACGAAGCATGTCGCTCGTTTCCTCGACAAGTTCGGTCCGAGGCATCTGACCCATGACCATTTTCATCGTCTCGATCGTATGGGCACGGTCGCGTCCATACGGGAGCGGATCCATCTTGAGCGCCGTGATCGACGTTTGAGTCGATACAGCGTTCGGTGTTCCTTTGATCGGTTTCAATGATTTCGTCGCCACGCAAAAACCTCCCTTATTCTACATACAATTACATGTATCCTGAATCAAGGAGGTTTAACCCTCTTAATGTAATTCGCTCGGGTCGAGCGGCAGAAGAACGGTCACCGTTGTCCCTTGGCCGACTTCACTTTCAATGACGAGCTTCCCTTCGTGCGCTTCAATCAATTCCTTGGCAATGGCGAGCCCTAACCCGCTGCTCCCTTTCGTCACTTGTGCCTGGTAGAACATCTCGGTGATGCGCTGTAAATGTTCCTTCGAGATACCAGGCCCCTCGTCGATAATCGAGATGAAGGCGACACGTTCCGACTGGACGAATCGAACCGTCAACGTTCCCCCATCTGGAGAAAATCGAATCGCATTCTCAAGCAAGTTCAGAAAAACTTGCTTCAAACGGTTCTCATCGAACAGTCCGATCGATTTTTGGGGATAGCGTTCGACCAACGTGATCTGTTTATCTTCGAGCGACTGCTTCAATTGCACTGATACTTTTCGCAGCAATGAGACGAGATCGAGCTCTTGGCGGTATAACACAAGCCGGCTCTCCTCGATTTTTGTGTAATCGAGAAGCTGTTCGACGAGGCCGATCATCCGCTCGGTCTCGGAATGGATGATCCCGAGGCCAAGCTCAGTCTCTTCTGACAATTTCTCATTCCCGCCTCGAATCGTCTCGGTCCATCCTTTAATGGATGTCAACGGTGTTCTAAGCTCATGTGACACGTTCGATAAAAATTCGTTCCGTGTCGATTGATGCTGTTGGACTTTCGCCCCTAAATACGTCAGCGTCCGGGCGAGCGCGCCGAGTTCATGTTTTTCATTCGAATACACTTCCACGTCGAAGTCTCCCTGCGCCATCTCATCTGCCGTCTCGATGATGTCACGAATCGGACGGACGAAACGGTCGGCGATGCGGATGACCGCATAGAGCGCAAGCAACCAGATGAGGACACCAATCAAGATGACCGCCATCCATATTTCCCGGATGAGTGTATCCAAGTCTTCTAACGGCCGAGTGAAACTGATGGCAAGTTCGCTCGTCTCACCGGTCATAATCGGGCTCGTCACGGACAGGAAGTGCTCATCCTTGACGTCATAGTCTTGGACGACGGATTCCCCTCTCGCAAGTTGCTCGAGTTGCCGTTCACTGAACAGCGCCTGATGGTCGCGTTGCCCGGTCGTCTTCACAATCTCACCGAAACGATTGACGATCGTCAAATCCGTTCCCGGGTAGCCGAACGTCCGCACGAGAACAGAGAACGCGCTCGGGGTCTCGAATCCGACTTGCGCCTGCGGATACAAGTACGCACTCGTCGTCGCATGGCTGAGAAGTGCTTCAGATTCATATTCATAGTAATAGCGATACGTCCCGTAAGATAGTACGCTCACGAGTAGAATCAAAACGAGCGTCATAACAATCATGATGCGGATGACGAGCTGTTGCTTCATCCGTCATGTCTCCGCCACTTATACCCATGTCCCCACAGCGTCTCAATGAACGCCGGATGGCTCGGGTCGTCTTCAATCTTTTGTCGCAACCGCCGGATGTTGACGTCGACCGTCTTCCGGTCGCCGAAGTAATTGACACCCCACACCGCGTCTAATAAAGCGTCGCGCGACAAGACGACTTCCTCGTTTTGGACGAGATGGCAAATCAAGTCGTACTCGGTTGGTGTCAAATCGATCGGTTGGCCATATTTCGTTACTTGCTTCGCTGCCAAGTCAATGGCGAACGGTCCCGATTTCAAGCGTTTCTTCTCTTTGCGCTTCACTTTTTCAACACGACGGAGCAGCGCTTGAATCCGAGCGACAAGTTCACCCGGGCTGAACGGCTTGGCAATATAATCGTCTGCCCCTCTCCCGAGTCCTTCAATTTTATCTTCTTCAAGTGTCCGGGCCGTCAACATGATGATGCCGACATTCTCATCTAAATCGCGGATGGCCGCACATGCCTCAAACCCATCCATCTCCGGCATCATGACGTCGAGCAAGACGACATCGAACGGTTGACGGTCAAACGCCGTCACGGCTTCGCGCCCATTCGACGCCTCAAAGACATCAAACCCGGCGCGCTTTAAATTTACGATGATGAAGCTGCGAATCGCATGCTCATCTTCGGCTACTAATATCCGATTCATGTTTCCACCTCTTCTGGAGTTCACTTCTCTACATTATAGTTACGTTTTTGCGACAAGGTTGTCAATTGACCTCAAATCGTATTAGGATGGAGTCATTAGATTCCGAAGGAGGACTCATTCCGATTATGAGTTATAAAATGATTGTTTTAGATATGGACGATACGTTGTTGACGAGTGACCATACGATTTCCCCGAAGACGAAGGCTGCGCTTCTTGACGCCCAAGAGCGCGGGCATAAAGTCGTCCTCGCGAGCGGTCGCCCGACATATGCGATGTGGGAAGCTGCCCGTGAACTCGAGCTCGCCAAGTACGGAAGCTTCATCTTATCATTTAACGGTGCTTCCATTATCGATTGTGAGACAGATGAAGAAATCTTCTCGAGCACACTGACGCCCGAGACGGTCGCATACCTCCATGATATCAGTGTCCGGGAGGAAATCGCGATTCATACGTACATCGGTAACGAAATCGTAACCGATCAGCCGAACCCATATACCGATATCGAAGGCGAATTGACAGGCATGCCGGTCGTCCATGTCAATGACTTCAAAGAGACGGTGACGAGTCCGGTCGTCAAATGCCTCATGCTCGCTGACGGGGATACGCTTGCCCCGATCGAGACGAAATTGCAAGTCGAGCTTGAAGGCGAGCTCGCCGTCGCCCGTTCGAAGCCGTTCTTCCTCGAGTTCACCGAGGCCGGTGTGACGAAAGGGACGAGCCTTGCGTTCTTGGCCAAGCACGTCGGTATCGAGCAAGCACATGTCATCGCCTGCGGCGACGGCAACAACGACTTGACGATGATTGAATGGGCCGGTCTTGGTGTCGCGATGGGCAACGCCAATGCGACGGTCAAAGGAAAGGCCGATTTCATCACAAAATCAAATAACGAGGATGGCATCGCGCATGTCATCGAAACGTTCATGAGTGATGTGCTCATTGATCAGTAAATCGTGAAGTAACGCTTCACAAAGGAGGAAGTATGATGAATAAAGGATTGAAACGAGCGGGACTCGGACTCGTCGGGACGGCCGTCGCCGGAGCCGCGTACGTGTTCTTGTCCCCGAAACCGACGTCCCGCCTCGTCAAAACCTCATTTTCCGGTGGGAACGAAGTCGCGATGAAAGGATTTGACGAAGTCGTTCAAAAGACGTCGGTCCGAAAGGACATCGACTATCATTCGTCTTATGAGAACGGGACGTTTGATTTGATTCGCTATGAGGGCGACAAGCAAGTGCCAACCATCTTTTGGGTGCACGGCGGCTCGTTCGTCGGTGGAGACAAAGCAGACGTGTTCAAATATGCCACATCGATCGCGAGCAACGGCTACAACGTCGTCAGCATCAACTACGCGCTCGCACCAGACGTGACGTATCCCGTCCCGCTCCAACAAATCGAAGAGGCGTACGCGTATATCGTCGAGAACAACGACCGCTTCCGGCTCGACCTCGACCGCGTCTTCTTCGCCGGGGACTCGAACGGAGCCCAACTCGTCGCCCAATTCATTGGCATTCAACTGAACGAGAACTACGCCCCGTCAGCTGACGTGCATCAAGTCGTCCCGAAAGAGTCGATTCTCGGTGCGATTCTCTTCTCCGGCCCGTATGATTTGAAACGGACGATTGTCGAGTCTTCGAAAGCGGTCAACCGTTTCTTGTTCAAGCGCATCGGTTGGGCGTACTTCGGGACGTATAATTGGGAGAGCCTCCCTGTCGTCTCCGAGGCGTCCCCGCTCGTCAATGTTCCGGCGACGTTCGTGCCGACATTCATTACGGATGGCAACACCGGCTCGTTCGAGACACAAGCGAAAGAATTCGCGACAATCTTGTCGGGTCGCACTGATGTGACGCGTGTCTTTTATGATCAATCCGAACATGAGCTCGGCCACGGCTATCATTTCGAGATGGACAAGCCGGCCGCAAGCGCGACATATCGCCGACTCATTGCGTTTTTACGTGAGACGTCTGCCACTCGATCACTTTGAACCGAAAACACGACCACCCCTCAATCATGAAGGGGTGGTCGTGTTTTTTATGTCTCTCGTTCAGACGTTCAAAAGCCCGAACGCCCGTCCGATCAGTTCGTTCCGTGACGGGGATGTCGCACGTAACTGTTGGAGCCGTTCAATCAACGCCTGCTTCAACGTCTCGGATTCGACGAGTTCGAGACACTCGATTTGAAGCAACCAGGCGTCCGCGTGCTCTTCGAGGATCGTCGGGACGAGCTCATCGATGGAGGCTCCTTGTTCGCGCAAGTTACGAACACGGTTGAACATCGGGTCGTCATTCGTCCAAACGCGAGCGTCCCGCTCGACGACGACCGGTTTCTCGATGAGGACGAGCTCCTCGACATCGGTACCCGGGAAGACCGATGGGATCGAATCTTGACGGACTTCAAGTGTCGCCAGTTCGATCCGGCGCCCTTCCAGCTCAATGACGACATTTTCTAAACGCAACTCGTCTGCCGTCTCGTTGACGACCTGTCCATCGAGTCGAATCGCTGCCGTCGCCAACACGTCTTGAATCGGGCCGTCGAGAATGAGTAAACCGTGGTTCTCGAGGTTCGTTAATTGTCCGTTGTCGACTTTCACGCAGTCGTTCCATTGGACGAGCGCGCGTCCTCCGCTCCGGGTCAAATGACGGACGACGCCGACCCGGTCCGTCCCGTCCTCGAGACGGACGGTCGCCTGGCTGCCCGAGGCGAGCGCCTTCTCGATTGAGGCGACGCCGCCCTGATGCACGGCCATCCGGCTCTCGAGCTCGTCAAGCGCCTCGGTCAAGGCATCAAAGTCCGGTATGACGAACAGTTCGCGTTGCATATTCGTCACGTCTTGCTTCGTCTCAAGCGCGTGCTCCAAGTTGAACGGGTGTTTCGTGACCGCGTCCGTCAAACAGTGCCGGCTCTCGCCGACTGATGACAACAGCCCGGCTCCGTAAATGAGTGGGTTGTCGACGTCACCGATGAGACCGAACTCGACCGTCCACCAAAAGATACGAGCCACTTGCTGCGCTTCCGAGAATCCGGTCACTTGCGCTTTCGCCGCATGGACGGCCGCTTCAGCCGCAGCGACCTCTTCGTCCGTCGAGTTGGCGTTCTCTTTCACGACGGTCAATCGCTTTAACGCCGCGAACGAGGCGTGTTCCTCACGGTTCATGAACGCTTTCGCCCCGAGCTGTCCGAACCGTTTGACGATGTTTGAGAAATCAGGGTCCATCAACATCGGCGCGTGACCGGCCGCTTCGTGGATGATGTCCGGTGCCGGGCTGTATAAGATGTTTTCGACTTTCCGGATGTCGGTCGCGACCGGGAGCATACCGTTCCCTTGGAAATCGAAGAAAGCAACGCCTGGGATCAGTCCATCGACGGCGACCGTCGACCAACCGGCCGAACGCATCTCTTCGGTCATCGCCTCGACGTTCGGCAAGCGCTCCGGGCCCATTCCTGTCTTCTTCAACCCTTCGATGTAAAACGGATGGGCCTTTCCTTCAAGCGTGTGCAAGTTGAGCCGTAAGACGAAGCGCCAGACGGCATGATCGGTCGGCGTGTACTCGTCGTAGAATTGCGGTGAGATATGTGGGGCCAAGTGGCGTGGGATGAGTTGTGTCAACATGTTGGTTCCTCCTTTTGTGTTTGAAACGGCAAAAAGTCCCTATCGAATCACTCGATAGGGACGACGATTGCCGCGGTACCACCCTGATTACTAGACAGACGCCTAGTCACTTCATTCCGATAACGGGGGACCGCTCAATCATTGAGAGCTCGCAAACTGTAATTCGATTCATCTTTTGGGCGTGTTCACAGCACCACACGCTCTCTGGGCCAGGGAAGATGTCTCTACTTCGGTTTGGTCATCACTTGTCACTGTTATGCAGTTATGCTTTTATGCACATTCGCTTTTAAGCATTAAAGCATCTTGTTGCTAGTAACAATAACAGACCTTTTTTACGACGTCAACCAAAAAACAGTCCGCATGTGCGAACTGTCATAAACACCAATCGATTTCTTCGACGCCCCATTCACTGAGCTTCGTATTCACTTGCGAGAATGGCTTTGAGCCGAAAAATCCCCTATGCGCCGAGAGCGGGCTCGGGTGGACCGATGTCAAGATAGTGTGGTGGTCACCGATGAGCCGTTGCTTCTTCTTCGCGTCGTTGCCCCATAAAATAAACACAATCGGCTCCTCACGTTTCCCTAGCTCCTCGATGACAGCGTCGGTGAACGTCTCCCACCCTTTCCCACGGTGTGAGGCGGCTTTTCCTGCTTCGACCGTCAGTGCCGTGTTGAGCAGCAGCACGCCTTGGCGGGCCCACTTCTCAAGATTGCCGCTCGTCGGCATGTCACAGCCGATATCGTCTTGTAACTCTTGAAAAATATTACGAAGCGACGGCGGGAAACGCACACCGTCTTGGACGGAAAAGCTGAGTCCATGCGCTTGATTCGGTCCATGATACGGGTCTTGTCCGAGGATGACACATTTGACGTCTTTCAATTTCGTATAGACGAACGCGTTCCAAATATCTTGTCGAGCCGGATATACGGTCGAGGTCGCGTACGCCTCATCGATAAACGTGGCCAACTCATTGAAGTACGGTCGTCCCATCTCGCTCTCGATCATATCGCTCCAATCGCCGAGCAAGCGGTCAGATAACTGTTCTCCCATTCCACTCTCCCCTTTCGGTCTTATCATACCCGAATCGATGACACACAAAAAGACGAGCCCATCAGGACCCGCCTTGATCGTTATACAGTTACCGCGCCTGCGACTTCTTTCGCGAGCGTTTCTGCTTTCGCTTTCGCGTCAGCGACGATTTCTTCAATCTTGTCAGGGAATTGGTTCATCCCTTCAACCGCAAGCGTCGTCACGTCTGTCACACCGACGAACGCGAGCGCTTGACGAAGGTAAGCGTCAGCAAAGTTGAGGTCTGTGCCTGTGTAGATGCCGCCTGTTCCTTGGATGTGGATCGCTTGTTTGTTCTCGAGAAGACCGACCGGCCCTTGCTCTGTGTAACGGAACGTCTTACCAGCAGTCAACACGCTGTCGAGGAACATTTTCATGCGCGCCGGGAAGAAGAAGTTCCACATCGGTGTCGCGAACACGTACACGTCCGCTGCCATGAACTTCTCGAGCATACCGTTCATCGTCGCAACTTTAGCCGCTTCGACGTCAGTAAGTGCTTCGCCTGAAGCGAATTTGCCCCATGCGCTAAGGACATCGCCATCGATTTCTTGGACATCGACGTCGTATAGTTCGATCGCTTCGATGTCGAGTGACGCGTTCTCTTCTTTGAGCGTCGTCATGAACGTCTCAGCAACTTGTTTGCTGTATGACAATTCAGTCGGTTTCGGGTTTGCAGATACGTAAAGTACTTTTTTCATGATGAGTTCCTCCATATATTAAAATCTCTATTTTTATATCAACAGTTTGTACTATATCATCTGTATATCTCATCGTCAATTATTTCGAATTCAAGATATATGTTAAAAAAACACGACAGGCGTCATTTGCCTGCCGCGTTATAACCGACGCGTTTCAATAACTCGATGAGCGTCTCGGTCTCCGCTTCACTGAGCGGGCCGTAAATATCTTTAAAGATTTCAATGTGTTCCGGGTAGACGACGTCCATCAACTGTTTACCTGTTTCCGTCAACGAGGCGTACGTGACGCGTCGGTCTGACGGACAAGCGACACGCTCGATGAGCCCCCGTTTCTCGAGCTTATCGATTACGTACGTCACACTGCCGCTCGTAATCAAAATTTGATCTCCGATTTGTTGCAACGGGGTATCCCCTCGTTTGTACAACACGGATAAAACACCGAACTCTGTTGAATTCAATTGGTGGCGTCGAAGATCTTCTTTCACACGGTCACTGATCGCGTCCATCGTCCGTGCCAAGACGACCCATGCCTTCAACTCAAGCGATTCAATCATGTCGGTCTCACCTCAATTCGTTCATCATTTACTTTTAGTATAGCAGGACATGAGCAGTATACGGGGGGAAAAACACTTCGTCAAGAAACTTCTTCATTGTCGCCCATCGACGAAACGTTTAGAATGGAATTATTGTGATTTTTAGAAAGGATGGACGGCATGCGTGAATATTACGAGATTTCATTGACGATCAAGCAACATTATTTGGATTCGGTCATCGAGTTGTTGAACCGGGAAGGGATTGCCCCTGATTATGCGCTAAGAAAAGAAGGCGCGGTCTTTTTGTTGTTCAATCACTTGCCTTGGTCAAACGTCACACGCGAACCGCACGCGGTTGAACGGTTTCTATTGACGCTTCCGCGGGAAGACTACTTGTTCGTCAAAACGAAGCGCAAGTCCCCCGTCCCTGACCATGAACCGGTCGCCTGTATGGGTGCGTTCGACTCGCCGTTTCATGAACATTTGAAAATCGAACTCGCCGTCGACGAGTCCGAAGCGAGCCACCTCGATATGTCGGCGTTCCGCCACTACTGAGCAACGGATGACCGTTGCTTTTTTTGATGACTAGCTTTCTTGATGGACGGGAATATAGCACAGTATCTAAACGTAAAAGGGGAATGTCTGAATGGAACCTGTCATGTTGATCGTCAACCCGTCATCAGGAAAAGAGTTAGGAAAAGAACATGCACCTCACGCTGAAGCGGTACTGAAAGAACGATACGGCAACGTGGACGTTCGCTTCACCGAGAAAGCAGACGATGCGACCCACTTCGCCCGTGAGGCGGCACAGAAGCGTTATCGCGCCGTCATCGCCATGGGCGGGGACGGGACGCTAAACGAAACGGTCGCTGGACTCGCCGAAGCACCTTACCGGCCCGACTTCGGGATTATCCCGCTCGGCACAGTGAACGACTTGGCTCGCGCGCTCGGCGTGCCGAGCGATCCAGAAGAAGCGATTGACGCGCTCAAAACAGCAGAGCCGACACCGATGGATATCGGCAAATACGAGAACGGCTACTTCATGAACGTCATCGCCATCGGTTTAATTGCCGAAGCGGTCGATGAGGTGAGTGTCGAGGAGAAGACGAAATGGGGACCGTTCGCCTATCTCATTGAAGGAGTGAAGGCGTTCCGAGAGCATAGTCCTTACTCACTCTCTGTCCAGGCCGAAGAAGAGACGTTCGACGGGAACGCATACCTCGTCGTCATCGCGCTCACGAACTCGGTCGGCGGCTTCGAGAACTTTGAGCCCGACGCCGAGTTGAACGACGGATTGTTGCACGTCTATTTATTTGAAAGCCTCGGTTTCAAAGATGCGCTTCAACTCGCCCCGGCCCTGTTCACCGGTAAATTGAAGGAGACGGACAGCGTCACATCGTTCAAGACGAAACGTGTCCATGTCGACTCACCAGAGTCGCTTCCCGTCAACGCGGACGGTGACACAGGTGGGAAACTCCCGCTCACGTTCGAGGTGCTGCCGAGTCATTTGAACGTGTTGAAACCGTTGGCGTGACGACAGGAGTTTTTCGTTTAGTCTAGAATAGATAGTGCGAGAAAGGAGTGGATGGGATGACAATCTCGCTCGTTCCTTTGAAAGAATCGTCCGTTGACATCGTCGAGACATTCAACCGCTGGAACAACGACCCTGCCATCGTTCATTTGATTCGCCCGGTCCGTTCGGAAGAAGAACTTACTGTCGAACAAAACTTGACGGTCGAATCGTTAGCAGAACGACTTCAGACGCACGACATCTTCTTGATTTACGCGGACGACCACCTCGTCGGAGAGGTGAACGTCATGTATGATGCGGCGCACTTGTATCGCCAAGAGCCAGGCAGCGCGTGGCTTGGACTCGTCATCGGTGAGACGAAAGGACGCGGAAGAGGCGTCGGCACGACAGCGTTGAACTTGCTTGAAGAACGGATCCGGCAGCAAGGGACACCACGCATCGAATTAGGTGTTTTCGCCTTCAATGAAGCAGCGCACCGTCTATACGAGAAACTCGGCTATGAGGAAATTGCCCGTATCGAGGCGTTCACATACTGGAACGGACAATTTTGGGCAGACATCCGGATGGAAAAACGGTTGACATGAGAAAGACCTCCTTCACGTGAAGGAGGTCTTATCTCAGTTGTTCAAATTCTCGACTTCGACGACGCGGAACCCTTTTTGTTCAAGTTTTGCGACAATCTTGTCTTTTTTCGGTTCGTCACAGTCCGGCGGCAGCGTGATCAACACACGCCGCAACACTTTGCTCTTCGCATCGAGCGTCATAAGGCTTGCGATCGATGAGTAGCGGCTGACGATTTTCGTAATCTTTTCAAGCGCCCCCGCCTGTTCGCTCAAAGCGATCGTGACGACGTAACTTCCCGTGTCACGGCTCCACGCCTCTTCGAGCATACCGAGCATTTTACCGTGTGGCAAGATGCCGTAAAATTCATTGCTCTCATCTTTCAACACGGCGATGTATGGCAATTCTTTGATTGAGAAGAACACTTGGAAAAAACCGTCCGACTCGTGGACGTATTTTTGCGTGTTCTTAATGAGCGTCATGACGTTATCGTCTAAGCTCCCCTCGTTCATACCGTGACGATAAATGTGCATTTTATAAATGTTACCGCGGAAAAACGTTCCTGTCTCGTCGAGAACAGGGACGCAACGGTATCCTGTTTTCTCAAGCGTGTCGAGCGCTTCCCGTAACGTCGCTTTTTCACTGATGGTCACGACGTCTTTCTTCGGAATGCATAAGCTGTGCACTAACATGCGATTTTCCTCCTGCCCAATTGAAAGTGGTCTACACCCTATTCATTACTATTCCCCAAATATGATTGAAATCCTGCCAACTTATAATGAAAAGTTGATGCGGACCTTTCTTGGTCATGGGATTTGTCGTAACGCCAAAAAGTCGTTATAGTGAAACTATCCAAACAGACAAAGGGGATTGAACGACTATGACGATGAAAAAAGCATTAACGATTGCTGGATCGGATACGAGCGGCGGTGCTGGTATTCAAGCTGACTTGAAAACGATGGAAGAGCTCGGTGTGTACGGCATGACGGCCCTCACGGTCATCGTGGCGCAAGACCCGCACAACGCCTGGCACCATGAAGTGTTCCCAATCGATACGACGTTGATCGAGAAGCAAATCGACACCGTCCTCGCCGGAATCGGTGTCGACGCCGTCAAGACAGGCATGCTCCCGACGCCTGAAATCATCGAACTGGCAGCTCGTAAAATTAAAGAGTACGGCATCGAAAACGCCGTCGTCGACCCGGTCATGGCTTGTAAAGGCGCTGATGAGATTTTGAACCCGGACGTCGCCATCGCCATGCGCAAGCACCTCGTCCCAGTTGCCAAAATCATCACGCCGAACTTGTTCGAGGCGCGCATGCTCGCCGGTCTCGACAAGACACCTTCGACGATGGATGAGATCAAAGAAGCCGCCCGCTTGATCCACGAGCTCGGTGCAGACATCGTCATCGTCAAAGTCGGCGGCAAGCTCGGCTTCGATACGGCGTTCGATGTGCTCTATGATGGAAACGAATATCGTCTCCTCGAGAGCGAGAAAATCGAGCCAGCCTTCACACACGGTGGTGGCTGCACGTTCTCATCTGCGATCGCGGCGTCACTCGCGAACGGCCATTCGGTCGACGAGGCCATCGAGATCGGTAAAGCGTTCATCACGGAAGCGGTACGCCACTCGTTCCGACTCAATCAGTATGTCGGGCCGACGAACCATACGGGCTACCGTAAAAAGTTGGCAACACAATCATAAACGGATGACCCGAGGCGCACGCTTCGGGTCATCGTTTCCATTGGAGGAGAGAAGTGTGAACACGATTCAACCTGAAGTGATTCAAGCTTATTTAGACAAACACGTGACGACCCCGCTCTATGCACACGTCGAGACGACGAACGGGGCGTACGCCACCCATAACGATCCGGATTTCCATAACGCCGGCATGTTCATCCGAAATGTCGTCATCGAATATAGCATCGGACAAATCAAAGGACAAGGACCATATCGCGTCGGATTAAAACTCGATCACGGGTGGCTCTATGTCGAAGGATTGACCGACTTCGAACAGCACGGCGATCAGTTATTGCTCGCCGGGCACGACCGGCTCGGGCGTCTCGCCTGTGCGCTCCATCTAGACATAAAACCGCTCCCGCAAGGAGCCACGGAGGTGGAAAGCCAATGACTGGACCGTTGCTTGTCATTTTCCCGCATCCCGACGATGAAGCGTTCAGCTCCGCCGGAACGATCATCCAACATCAAAAGAACGGCTTCCCTGTCACGTACGTCTGCTTGACGCTCGGTGAAATGGGACGAAACATGGGATCTCCGATTTTCACGACACGTGAAGAACTGCCAAAAATTCGAAAGCATGAGCTCGAAGCCGCCTGTGCGATTATGGGTATCGATGATCTCCGCATGTGGGGCCTCCGGGACAAGACTGTCGAATTCGAAGACGAGGTCGAACTCGCCGATCGCTTCAGCAAGTTGATCGCGGAAGTGAGACCGGCCCGGGTCATCTCATTTTACCCAGGATACGCCGTCCATCCGGACCATGAAGCGACCGCCCGTGCCGTCGTCCGTGCCCTTCAAGGCATTGATGCGTCTAAGCGTCCTGAGTTTTTAGGTGTCGCCTTTGATCACCGCACCGAGTCTGAGCTCGGCAAACCGCACGTCATCATCGAAGTCGGGGCCGAGAGTATCACGAAGCGGGAAGCACTCCTTGCCCACCGTTCGCAGACAGAAGGACTCCTACGTGCCATCGACAACGCAGAAAACGCCCACGTCATGGAGTTACTCCAACGTGAGCGCTTTTATCACTATCCGTTCTCATGATTCATATGCGAGACGCGTCATGTACAGCAATGTTCCGACCGTCCCAAGACCGATCAACGTTCCTAATACGACAACGATATGTTCCATGTTCTCACCTCTACTTGGTTTTACGAACTAACTGAACAATAGGTTTCAACGGCGCGTGCATAAGCACGCGTTTTTTTTAGAAATACAACAAGTAAATGACAGCCGCCAACACGATCCGATAAATCGCGAACGGCGTCAGTTTCACTTTGTTGATCAACTTCAAGAAGAATTGAATCGACAGCAGCGCGAATAAGAAAGCGCTGACGAAACCGACAAGGAATACCGGTAACGTCTCCATCGTGAAGTAGCTCCACTTGCTGTAAAGCGATAACGCACTCGCCCCGAACATGATCGGCACGGCCATGATGAACGTGAAGTCCGCTGCTGCGCGGTGACTCATCCCGAGGAGGACGCCGCCTGAAATCGTCGAGCCCGACCGTGAAAAGCCCGGCCAAAGTGAAAAGCATTGAATCAATCCTACACCGAGCGCTTGTTTGTACGAAATCTCATCGAGCGTCGCCGTCGTCTGACGCTTCACGCCGGACAAATCAGCCGCAATCATGAAGAATGCCCCGATGACAAGCCCGATTAATACCGTCTTGACCGAAAAGAGATGCGTATCGATATAGTCTTCAAACATGAGGCCGAGCACCGTTGCCGGCAACAGGCCAATCAAGATATGTAGCAGATTCAACTTGTCGGTCTGACCGCGTCGGAACGAGACCAACTCCCTCGGATTCAATAACTGTATAAACCGATTCCGAAACACGACGATGACCGCTAAAATCGAGCCAAGTTGAATCACAATCTTGAACGTGTTCGCGACTTCCTGTCCTAAAAATGCGCTCGAATTGAGCCACAGGTCATCGACGACAATCATATGTCCCGTAGACGACACCGGTGCGAATTCGGTCAACCCTTCGACGACACCTAACAAAAAACCGATGAACAACTCATACCATGACATAATCTGTCTCCTGCTTCTGTATTGTGTCTAATCATACATCGGGATGAGTCGTCCCGCCCTCGGTCTTAAGACGTAAAAAAGAGGGCGTTACGCCCCCTTTCCCCTTGTTTTAAAAAAACAAGCGGTTCAATGTGCTGTTTGATTTATCAATGTTTCATTCATCTGGATGTTTGAAAAAGAGACAGGCAAGTCTTTCCTTATTTCTAATCTCATAAAAAAAGCCACGGAACGTGTCCGTGGCCGAGTAATTATTTTAAAAGGTTGAGCATCTCACGATTAAACGCCGGGATGTCATCCGGTTGACGGCTCGTCACGAGCTGCTCTTGGCAGACGACGACTTCCTTGTCGGCGTACTTCGCACCGGCATACTCCATGTCGACTTTAATCGACTTGTAGCCCGTTGCGTCGCGTCCTTCAAGCGTCTTCGCCGTAATCAACAGTTGCGGTCCGTGACAGATCGCGAACACCGGTTTTTTCGCATCCATGAACGCCTTCGCGAACTGGACGAAACGGTCGTCTTCACGAAGCAAGTCCGGCGAGAAACCGCCTGGTAAGAGTAAGGCATCGAAATCTTCCGGCGAGACGTCATCGATCGCTTTGTCGATCGTCACTTTCGACTCACCTTGTTTGCCTTCGACCGTGTTTCCTGCCGATTTTTCAATCGTGACGACTTCGTGGCCCGCTTCCACCAATGCGTCGCGTGGCGCTGTGAACTCTACATCTTCAAACATATCTGTAATGAGCGTTGCTACTTTTGCCATATTGAAACACTCCTTCAATTTGTTTTTTCACACATAGGGAGTGTTCCACTCGACGTTCACCGTTAAACCTTCAGCGATACTTTGAGACGTACGGGTTCGTCCGTTCAAAGAAACGATACGGGTAATCCCGCGCCTCCCCGGTATTCGGGATACCGACGCGAGGTCCGGCCTCGACATCGGTGATTGGTTCGCCTTCCACGATAAAGAGCGGCTCGTGCTGGAGCGAATGTCCGTATAAGTCCATCGTGATGCCGAGCGCTTTCGTCAACTTACCTGGCCCGTTCGTCTGGTCGACAGGTCTCAAGCCGGGACGGTGCTGGTCAATTAGCGCCTGCCCTTGAACCGGTTCGACCGCGCGAATCAATACGGCCTCCGGTGTCCCGACTGGTCCGCTGACGACGTTCAAGAGCGTATGCGTGTGCATTTGATACGTGTAGACGTGACCCGGCAGGCCGAACATCACCTCGGTCCGATTCGTCCGTCTGCCGCCGAAGCTGTGCGCCGCCCGGTCGATGGCACCGAGATACGCCTCGGTCTCGACAATCTTGGCGATGATTTCGCCTGTCGCATGCTGATGGACGAGATAGTGCCCGAGTAGCGAACGGGCGAGTTCCAGTGTCGGCTGTTCATAAAAATCTTTAGGCAGTCGTTTCATCGTCATCCCTCCTCGGTCTCATTTTCTCAAATGAGGACGAGGTGCACAAAGAAGATGCCCTGTTTCACAAACTGGTCGAGATGAATGACGGGGAGAGTCTAGACCTTCATTTTTTTACGAAGGACTCGCTCCCACTTCAGATTGAAAAAAGGGCGAACGCGCTCCTCGAACAGTTCGGACATACGTTGTGGGAACTTGAGAGCTCGTATAAGCCAATTGGCTAAACGACACGATAAACGGAAAACGATCCAGGACCTCGATTGGTCCTGGATCGTTTTGTGTGCTTACGATGCGAGCTTCATCGCATCACGTTGCTTTCCCAACTTCACGTAGCCGAGAATGACCGAGAAGATTGGACTGAGCCAGAGGAAGAACGCGAACGGTGCGTATTCGAGCACCGGTACACCGAGTGTCGCGGCGAAGAACGCGCCCGACACACCCCATGGGATGAGCGGGTTGATGACCGTTCCGCCGTCTTCAAGCGCACGTGACAAGTAACGCGGATCGATGCCACGGTCGACGAACCCTTGTTTGAACGCTTGCCCTGGTAGCAAGATCGACAAGTACTGTTCTCCGGCGAGCAAGTTGACGCCAATCGAGCTCAAGACGACCGACAACACCGAGCTGCCCGGTGACTTCAAACGGCGAAGCAACGCATCGACGATCGCTTGGAACACACCGAGCTCTCGGAGCAGACCGCCGAACGCGAGCGCGATCAAGACGAGACTGACCGACCAGAGCATCGACTCGAGACCACCGCGGTCGAGCACGGCCGCGATTGTTTCGTTTTCAACACCTGACTGGAAGCCGCCTTGCATGACGCCGAACCAGTTCGAGATGTTCCAGTTACCTTGCACGAACCCAGCCGTCAACACACCGGCAAACATCCCGACGAGCATCGTCGGCAACACCGGCATGCGGCGGAACGCAAGCACGGCGACGAGAAGTGGCGCGAGAAGCGTCACCCATGACAAATTGAACCGGCCTGCGAGCGCTGCTTGCGCTTCGGCAATTTGAGCCGTGTCGGCCGCTTGACCGCTCCGTCCGAGAATTGTGAACAAAACGAGCGTGATCAAAAAGGCTGGTACCGTCGTCCCCATCATGAAACGAATATGGTCGAACAGTTTGACGCCGGCGACGGCCGGGGCGAAGTTCGTCGTATCCGAGAGCGGACTCATCTTGTCACCAAAAAGTGCCCCAGAGACGATGGCTCCGGCGGCGAGCGCCGGTGAGATGCCAAGCGCCATCCCGATTCCGAACAAGGCGACCCCGACAGTACCGACCGTCGTGAACGCGCTTCCTGTGAACGTCGAGACGATCATCGTGATGAGCAAGACGCTCGGCAAGAACCACTGTGCTGAAATTGTATTTAAACCGATGGAGAGAATCGTCGCCACCGTGCCGGACATCTGCCATACGCCAATCAGCATGCCAATCAATAATAAGATCATAACCGGCATGATGGCTTCGCGAATCCCGTTAATCATCGCCGTCTCGATTGTCTTGAAGTCACGCGTGCGATAGTATGCGTACACCCCTACTAGTACCATTGTGCCAAAGATCGCCATATGTGGCGTCGCTTTGGCCAAAAACATCAGTGCGAGCAAGGAAATCCCGCTCAACAGCACGACGAATACAGCCTCTTTTCCTTTCATCTGCATCGACGTCCCCTCCTTTCAGTTCCATCTTTTTATTTTGCCTAACCGCTTAAACGCTTTTATGCACGAAAGCATGTCAGTGATGTTCTTTACTATACCTGCTTCTCTTTACCCTGTCAAACAACTTTTTATGGTAAAGTAAACGCTCGAGGGTGACCTCCGGAGTTCGTAACCTCCTCCGACATCAAAACTAGCGAAAAAGGAAGTGTGCATCATGCAACACGAAAAAGCATTGGTCGTCTTCAGTGGCGGTCAAGATTCAACCACTTGCCTATTCTGGGCAAAACAACAATTCTCTCACGTGGAAGCCGTGACGTTCGCCTACGGGCAACGACACGATGCGGAAATCGAGGTCGCAAAAGAGATTGCGGCCGAACTCGATGTGCCGCACCACATCCTCGACTTGTCCCTACTCGGGCAACTCACCTCAAACGCGTTGACGAGACACGACCTCGACATCGACAATGCCGACGTTCCAAACACGTTCGTCGATGGACGCAACCATCTTTTCTTGTCGTTCGCAGCCGTCATGGCGAAACAGCTCGGCATGCACCACATCGTGACCGGTGTGTGTGAGACCGACTTTTCAGGCTACCCGGACTGCCGCGACCAATTTATCAAATCACTCAACGTGACACTCAACTTAGCGATGGACTATCCGTTCGTCATCGACACGCCGCTCATGTGGCTCGATAAGAAACAGACGTGGGAACTTGCCGACCGTCTCGGTGCGTTCGACTACGTCAAAGAGCGGACGCTCACGTGTTACAACGGTATCCTCGGCTCAGGCTGTGGGGAGTGCCCGGCGTGTGTCCTTCGTCAAAACGGCCTCGAGGCATATGAGGGGGTGCGCGTATGAAGCACGCCCCATTCCTCGCCCCGACGAGCGTCGAAGCGAAACAAGACGGCTCGCTCATCTATTGTAAGCACCGCGTCCAAATCGTCAAAGAAGTGACGTTTGACGCCGCCCACCACTTGTTCGATTATGACGGCAAGTGCCGTGCGCTCCATGGCCATACGTATAAACTGCAAATGGGCATTAGCGGCTTTTTAGACAACCGCGGGATGACGCTCGACTTCGGTGACTTGAAAGCCATCTTCAAAGAAGAGCTCGAACCGTATCTCGACCATCGCTATTTGAACGAATCGTTGCCCTATATGAATACGACTGCTGAAAACATGTGCTATTGGATTTTCGAGCAACTCGCCACACACTTGCCTGACGAGCGCGACGTCCGTGTCGAATTCGTCAAATTGTACGAGACGCCGACCTCGTACGCCGAGTTCCGCCGTGAATGGTTGGTGGACTGATGAAAATCCCTGTCCTCGAAGTATTCGGCCCGACGTTTCAAGGGGAAGGCCGCGCCATCGGACAGAAGACGATGTTCGTCCGGACCGCCGGTTGCGATTATCGCTGTTCGTGGTGCGACTCCGCCTTCACATGGGACGGCTCGGAGAAACCGGACATGCTGTCGGCCGATGCCATCATCGAACGGCTTGACGCACTCGGCACGTACGACTACGTCACGATCTCTGGCGGCAACCCGCTCCTCATCGCCGGCATGAAAGATTTAGTGGATAAGCTGAAGGCACGCGGCGTCAAGCTCGCCGTCGAGACGCAAGGGAGCCGCTATCAAGACTGGCTCACGCAAATCGACGACGTGACACTCAGCCCGAAACCGCCGTCGTCCGGCATGTCGACCGATTGGGAGAAACTCGACGCCATCGTCGAACGACTCCGCCCGGAACAGACGACGTTCAAAGTCGCCGTTTTCGATGAAGTCGATCTCGCTTACGCGAAACAAGTCCAGACGCGCTATACGCCGGACGTCATGTATTTGTCAGCAGGTAACCCAGAGCCTGGTGCGGACGGTGACATCACCGACGCCCAGCTCCGTCGCTTAAAACAATTATGGGAAGACGTCGCGCGCGACCCGTCGTGGCAAAGCGTCCGTGTCTTGCCACAGTTACACACATTACTGTACGCCAACGAACGTGGCGTCTAAGGAGAATGAATATGAGACCAGAAGACTTACAAGACTTGTCGCTCCTCGGACAGAAGAGCGTCCCATACATTTTTGAATACGCACCGGACGTCCTCGAGGCGTTCCCGAACCGTCATCCGGAGAACGACTACTTCGTGAAGTTCAACGCACCGGAGTTCACATCACTTTGCCCAATCACGAACCAACCGGACTTCGCGACGATTTACATCTCATACATCCCGGACGAGAAGCTCGTCGAGTCGAAATCGCTCAAACTGTACTTGTTCAGCTTCCGTAACCACGGCGACTTCCACGAGAACTGCATCAACGTCATCGGGAAAGACCTCGTCAAGTTGATGGAGCCGCGCTACCTCGAAGTGTGGGGCAAGTTCACGCCACGCGGCGGCATCTCGATCGATCCATACTACAACTACGGGAAGCCAGGCACGAAATACGAAAAAATGGCGGAACATCGCCTCTTCAACCACGATTTATACCCGGAGACGGTCGACAACCGTTAAGTCAAAAAGTAGACGTTCCTTCACGGGAGCGTCTACTTCTTTTTATAGCGGTTGATTTGTTGTTTGATTGGTTCCCGGAACACGGTCGCGACGAGCGTCAGCACGACGAAGACGGCCAGGGCGAGGATGACCATCTTCAAGTCACCGCTCGCGATGCTGCTGCCGAGAAAGTTGTTCGCGAACGCACCAGGGATCATGCCGACCATGGTCGCGACTACGTAAGCCGGGAGCCTCACTTTCGCGAGCCCTGAGGCGTAACTGACCAAGTCAAAGTTGACGAGCGGAATCAACCGTAAAATCAACACGTAAAAGAACCCGTCCTCTTCGATTTTACGTTGGATTTTCTCATAGTCGCTCGTTTCAAAATGTCGCACAAAGCGGTCCCCGAAGTGAATCGCCACATAATACGCGACGAGCGCGCTGAGCGTGGCGCCGATGACCGTATAGACGACACCCGGCAACGTCCCGAACGCCAGTCCGCCCGCGACGGACAAGACGGACGTCGGAAATAAGATCAATGGACGAACGGTGAACAGGACGATATAAACGACCGGGGCGAGCCAGCCGAATTGGACGATGTAATCTCGAATCTCTCCAGGCCGCAAGTCGATCCACTGATAGAGGAGCGTCGCTGTACCGAATATGATCAAGACAATCGCAATCATCCACTGCGTTTTCCATTTGTTCATCGGTCCGCCCCCTCTCTTTCTTTCATCATATCGCCTCGTCTTTAAAAAGTAACGCCTTCCTTTTTTTAGGAATCGTATTATGGTACGGTTAGAAAAAGCAGAAGGAGGAATCCCTATGTATTTGGCAGATGCCATAAAACTGAAACAACTGCTGTTGAAGCAGATCGATAAGTTGCTCGAAGAAGTCGAGCGCGTCGCGTTCATCGAGCTCGAGAAAGACGAACCGCTCCCGACGATCCAGTCGCGTTCGCTCGAGGACATCGAGGTCGAGCTCGAGTCGATCCGCTGTGACATGCGCCGCCTCGACCGCCTCGTTTGTGAAGCGAACCTGCATACCGTCGTCGAGACGAATGACGGACCGCTCCCGCTCGTCGAAGCGATGGAGTTCGCCATTCAATTGAAGGCCCAGGCCCGCATGTATCAAGACTTGGCCGAGCGACCGAAACGCGAGTTCCGAACCGGTCACGGGGAAGGGACAACTGTCATCAAGCACGCCCTCTATGACCCGGAGCTTTATCGCTTAAAAGCGCGCGACGTCGAGAAACGGTCCAACCGGATCGCGAGCGCCATCGAAGCGGCCAATCACCGGACCGAAATCGAGTTTGACGCGAGCCGCTATATGTAACAAAAACGCGTCGGGCAAACCCCGACGCGTTTTACATGTGGTGATTGTTGTGATGATTATGATGGTCGTGATGGTGCGAGCTTGAACGGTTCCGCGGTGCCGGCTCATCGGCGAACTTCTCCCCGTCCAAAATGCCGAGCCGCTTGTATTGGCGGCCGACCCGCTCCTTCGTCTCATCGTTCACGTACGGTGACTCCATGACCAACTGATAGCTGCCGAGCGCGACCCGGAACGGCTCCATCTGCGTCCGTTCGACCGGGAACGACGTCACGTCACGCAAATAATCAGCGAGTCGGTTCGCCGTTTCCTCACTTGGATCATCAGCCAAGTCGGAAGCAAACTGTTGCATATCTTTCAAGAGACTGTTCGTTTTCACTTGCTTACCGATCCCTGTAATAACGGCAAATACGATGATACCGATAATCAAGAAAAAGAAAATCGGGAACATGATTGGCACCCCACTAAAAAACGAGTCCCCCATCCCTGTCGAATCGACCCATACCTCTTCCCCAAATGCGAACGTGTTGACCATGACGTCTCCCCCTTTTTTCCTAATATACGGACGCCGCTTCATTTGGTTTCAAGCCCACGAAAAAAGCCGCGGCACTCGCCACGGCTCAATCATCAGTTCAATTGTTTCTCCATCATGATGCGTGGTTCGTGATCTTCCGTATACGCCCCCATGATGTCGTAGCCACACAACAAGTTCAAGATGATGACACCCTTGTTCGTGTTGCGCGCTTTCGTCCGAATCGAATGGAACCCTTGCGCTTTCACCCATTCGAGTTGCGTGTCCATCAGCTTGCGTCCGATGCCATGCTTTTGAAACTCGGGGTGGACACCGCCGGCCCAGCTATAAAAACGATACGGCTCGGCCTCGTAGCCGATTTTGAAACCGACGAGACGCTCGTCCGAGAACGCGAGCAACACGAGCGGGTTCGCATGGCGGTACAGTCGCTCTTTAAAACGAAGTTGATCGATGTCCCCGTATAACGTGCGGTACAGGTTAAAGAATTCCTCTTCAAAGTCTTTGAAATTCGTCGTCACATCTTTCACGATAAATGAACTGGTCGTACTCATCTTTCCATCCCCTTTCGAAATATGGACAAGTGGTTCGTACGCCTGTACCTTTCGCCGTTTACTCCGTTTTTCCTGTCTCGCGCGCAAAAGCGGTCAAACCTTTTTGTTTATACACGCCGAGCGAACGCTTCGGGAGGCTCTTCACCATCCAATTTTTTAAGATACGTTGCTTCTCTTCCGCCCGTAGTCCGTATCCGTCTGTCACGACATGGCGCGCCCGTGTCGTCACATCATACAGCGAAATGGCGGCAGCGACCGAGATATTCAAACTTTGGACGTACCCCTGCATCGGGATCAAGTAATTCCCGTCCGCCTTGGCGAGCGCCGTTTCTGAGACACCATGATGTTCATTCCCAAACAAGAGCACGGTCGGTTTTGACACATCGATATCCTCGAGCGGGACCGCCTCTTCGCTGAGTGCCGTCGCGAGCACTTGATAGCCGTCCGCCTTCAATCGATCAATCGCGTCTTCGATTGATCGGTGTTCGACCACATCGACCCAACGATCGGCGCTTTTCGCGATAATCGAGTTCGGTTTGAATTTGGCCCGGCCCTCGACGACGTGCAACGTCTGGACACCGAACGCGTCGGCCGAACGAAGCACGGCCGACTGGTTGTGAGGATCATCGACCCCTTCCGTCAAAATCGTGATATGGTTCGTCCGTAAATCCAATACTTCCTGCATACGCTTGACGCGGTCCGGCATCAGCATGCTATACAGCAGCCGGTCCTCTTCTAATAGAAGGCCTGACTGTAACAATTCTTCAAGCAATGCTGCTTGCTCTTCTTTTGATAACGCCGATGTCGTCTGTCTCCATCCCATTTGTCTCACCCCTTTCAACCTTTAGTATTGTAGCGAGATTCGTTCCGACTGACAAGCGACTGATGAAACGAATCGAATCTGTTTCAATGATGAAAATCTATGAAAATTAGGAAAACGGTTGCACAACTCTATGCAATCGATTACAATCATTAATGCAAGCGATTGCATAGACAGTCGCCACAAACAGATAAAAAGTTCCGCACAGGAAGGAAGCGTATAGCATGAAACAACTCATCTCGTTCGATTTTTGGCAGAAACTCGGTAAGGCTTTGATGGTCGTCATCGCCGTCATGCCAGCTGCCGGTCTTATGATTTCGATCGGCAAACTCATCGGTATGTCTGCCGGAGACGTCGGCATCTTGCTGACGACAGCTCGTATCATTGAAGACTTAGGGTGGGGAATTATCGTTAACCTACATATCTTGTTCGCGGTCGCCATCGGTGGCTCGTGGGCAAAAGACAAAGCGGGCGGTGCCTTTGCCGCGCTCATCGCTTTCATCTTGATCAACCGCGTCACAGGCGCCATCTTCAACGTCAACGGCGCTATGCTTCAAGATTCGACAGCGACCGTTAAGTCGCTCTTTGGAGCCGACCTTGTCGTCGCCGACTACTTCACGTCTGTTCTCGGTTCACCTGCCCTCAACATGGGTGTGTTCGTCGGAATCATCGCCGGTTTCCTCGGTGGTGCGCTCTACAACAAGTTCTACAACTTCAACAAATTGCCGAACGCCCTCTCGTTCTTTAACGGAAAGCGTTTCGTCCCATTCGTCGTCATCCTCGGTTCAGTCGTCGCGGCCATCGCGCTCTCAATCGTCTGGCCGACGATTCAAGGAGCACTCAACAGCTTCGGTGAATGGATCGCGACGTCACGCAACACGGCACCAGTCCTCGCGCCGTTCATCTACGGGGCACTCGAGCGTTTGCTCTTGCCGTTCGGTTTGCACCACATGCTCACCGTACCAATGAACTATACGGAGCTCGGCGGCACGTACACGATTTTGACAGGTGCGACAGCCGGCTCGGTCGTCGCCGGACAAGATCCGCTCTGGTTGGCATGGGTGACGGACCTCGTCAACCTTCGTGCCGCTGGTGATACAGCTGCTTACAACGCACTCCTCGCGGACGTCGTCCCGGCCCGTTTCAAAGTCGGACAAGTGCTCTTGTCGTTCGCCGCGCTCATCGGTGCCGCCTACGCGATGTACCGTAACGTCGACGCTGACAAGAAAGCACAATACAAGCCGATGTTCTTATCGGCCGGTCTCGCTGTCTTCTTGACAGGTGTCACAGAACCGATCGAGTTCATGTTCATGTTTGTCGCGCCAGTGCTCTACGTCGTTTATGCGCTTATGGCCGGTGCCGCCTTCGCCTTGGCGGACATCATCGACCTGCGTGTTCACGCGTTCGGTGCCATCGAGTTGCTCACGCGCATCCCGATGATCGTCAAAGCGGGTCTCCTTCAAGACTTGATCAACTTCTTCCTCGTCGCCATCGCGTTCTTCTTCATCAACTTCGGTGTGTTCAACTTCTTCATCAAGAAGATGAACTTGCCGACGCCAGGACGTAACGGCAACTACATGGAAGAAGTCAGCGAGAAATCGACTGTTACCGGCAACGAGCAGGTCATGGGGATTATCGCCCTTCTCGGTGGGGAAGAAAATATTGAAGACGTCGACGCGTGCATGACACGTCTGCGCGTCACGGTTAAAGATATGTCACTCGTCTCGGAAGAGAGCGAATGGAAAAAGAACGGCGCCATGGGTCTCATCTTGAAAGACCGCGGTGTCCAAGCAATCTACGGCCCGAAAGCCGACGTATTGAAGTCAGACATTCAAGACGTCATCGGAGCATAATCAACAGGCCAGCTCGCTCGAGTTGGCCTGTTTTTTCTAAAGGAGGACTATCGTGAACATTTTGACGCTCAACTGCCACGCCTGGTTAGAAGACCGCCAACAAGAAAAAATCGATTTCATCGTCGAACGGATTGCGAGCGAGGAGTATGATATCATCGCGCTCCAAGAGGTGAATCAACATAAAGAGGCCCCGATCGTCGACGGAATCGTCCGTGAGAACAACTTCGCCCACGTGCTCGTCGAACGCTTGAAAGAAGTCGGCGTGACGTATCACATGACGTGGGACTTCGCCCACTACGGCTACGACGTCTATGAAGAAGGCGTCGCCATTCTCTCGCGCACCCCGTTTTTATCGACCGAGTCGTTCTTCGTCTCGAAGACGACCGATTCGAACAACTACAAGTCTCGGAAGATCGTCAAAGCGATGGTCGATGGATTTGATGCGCCGACGGCCGTCTACTCTTGTCATCTCGGTTGGTGGCACGACGAAGAAGAACCTGTCCGTCATCAGCTCGATGAATTGTTGCGTCGTGTCGAGGATGATGACCGCGCCCTTCTCCTCGGTGACTTCAACAACGACGCCTTCATCCGCGGGGAAGGTTACGATTATTTGATGGATCACGGTCTACAGGACCTGTTCACGCTCGCGACGGAACGTGAAGGTGACGCGACCGTCCAAGGTAAGATCGCCGGATGGGACGAGAACAAGCAGGCGCTTCGGATCGACTTGATGTTGACGAACGCGCCGATCCACGTGTCTCGACATGCCGTCGTCTTTGACGGTGAGAACGGCCCCATCGTCTCCGACCATGCCGGTGTCGAAGCGACCGCGTTTTGGCGTTAACTTGACCCTTTTCTTTCACACGGTGAGAGAAAAGGGTTTTGCTTTTGGCGAAAGTTCGGTATCGTTGGAGACGACTGAAGTCTAACAACCTTGAACGAAAGAAGTGATTTTATTTTGACGACTACCTCATCGCTCAGTCGCACGGACTGGACGCTTATCTTATCGCTCGCCCTCTTAACGTTCGTGCTCGGGACGAGCGAGTTCGTCATCGTCGGGATTTTGCCCGACATCGCCGATGGGCTATCCATCTCGATTGCGACGGCCGGTACGCTCGTATCGGCGTTCGCCATCACGTTCGCCATCGGGACACCGCTCACGATGTCATTCACGAGCCATTTACCGAAACGAAAGCTCATGCTCACGCTGACGGCCCTCTTTATCGTCTTCAACTTGTTCAGCAGCCTCGCGCCGACGTACGCCATCTTGCTCACACTTCGGATGTTGACCGCTGTCGTGACCGGTGTCCTCATCTCGCTCGCCATGCTCGTCGCGAGCGAATCGGTACCACCTGGAAAGCGCGGCATCGCCATCTCGTTCATCTTCGGTGGGTTCACGATGGCGAACGTGTTCGGTGTCCCACTCGGCACGTTAATCGGGCAACGGAGCGGTTGGGAGACGACGTTCATCTTGACGACCGTCTTAGGTGTCGTCTCATTCATCGCCGTCTACCGTGTCGTCCCGAGCCAGTTGACAAGCGCGAAGACCTCGATTGCCGATCAATTGCGCCTGTTGACGAACCCTCGGATTTTAATCGCGTTCTTCATCCCGGCTTTCGGCTTCGGTGCGACGTATGTCGTCTACACGTACCTCGTCCCGATTTTAAAAGACGTGCTCGGTGTGCCGGTCGCTTGGGTCAGCCCGATTCTGTTAGCTTACGGGTTCATCTCGATCTTCAGCAACATGGCGGCTGGAAAGATTGCGAGCCACAATCCGATCGGCCGTCTGCGTTTCGTCTTTCTCATCCAGGCGTTCGTCTTGGCGGCCCTGTACGTGACGACGTCGAATGTGACGCTCGGTCTCATCAATATCGCGCTCATGTCATTCATGGCCATCCTGCTCACGACGTCGACGCAACTGTATTTAATCGATTTGGCCGAGAAGTTCAATCCGGACGCGAAAGGACTCGCTTCGTCACTCATGCCAGTGGCAAGCAATGTCGGGATTGGGATGGGCTCTGCGCTCGGCGGACTCGTCTACGCGAACGCACCCGTCATGACACTCGCCCTCGTCGCCGGTGCCGTCGCTCTCGTGACCGCCTTACTCACCACGGTCAGCTATACGCTCGACCGACGTTAAAACAGCGTGCCCACCTCGGGCACGCTGTTTTCATAACCAATCCAATATGTGTTCAATCGTTTCGTCGAGCTGTTGTTTCGCACTGAGCGGACTGTCATTATCCCCGTCTTGCGGCCCATACATGCCAAAGTTGGCATGGTTGCCACCTTCGATTTGATGGAACGTGGCATCCCTCGGGACGTTGTCACGGCTCGCCTCGATATCAGCCGGCGTCGCCAACCCATCGAATTCACCTGAGATGGACAACACACGCAGCTCGCTCTCCGCCATCGAGCTGATCGGATACGATGCGAGGAAGATGACCCCATCGACGCGTTCTTCGTTCTCGAGCGCGAAGCCGGAGGCGGCCGACCCGCCGAGCGAGTGTCCGGCGACGATCCAACGTTCGACGTTTGGATGGGCATCGATGATTGTCTCTGCCGCATCGATGTCTAGTATTCCTAAATTTAAGCGAAGTGACGGGATCGCCACAAAAATTCCTTCTTCCGCCAATCGGGATCCGTAGTAAGCGTACGCCTCTTTGTCGACTTTCGCACCCGGATACAGGATGATTCCGACTTCACTTTCCGGGTCACCAAATTCGAGTCGATTGTCCACTTCCGTCGCCTCAGCCGCGTAACCGAGCGCTTCCTCAGTCGGTCCGTACGTCAGTTGCGTCCACACAAGAAACCCGATGACGGCGACTAAAATGAGTCCAAGTAGACCAAGGCCAATCCATTTCATTTTTTTCTTCATTATATTACCTCCATTTGCATCCGTTTCAAGGTCACGGTACACTTATAGAAAAAAGGGAAATACCAGGGGGACACCATGACCAAGAGTTCTGTAACCACGACGATTCAGTGGTTCATTTTTATTTTAGCTACAAATATTGTACCACCGCTTTCGATTGCCGCCTTATTTGAACTGTCGCCAGCCGACACGATGACGTTCATTTCACGCTCATTGTTCGTCTTCGCACTGTTCAGCATCATCCAGACGCTCCTCGGCCACCGCTTACCGATTTTAGAAGGACCAGCCGGCATTTGGTGGGGCGTGTTCACGCTCTACGCCTCCATCGGTCCCGCGCTCTACGGCAGCGGGCAAGAGACGCTCCAGGCGCTCGGGTTCATGTTGTTCTTGAGCGGTGTGCTCGGTGTGCTCATGACCGTTACCGGGATTTTACGTCGTATGCTGTCGCTCTTTACGCCACAAGTGCTCGGCGTCTATATGATTCTCCTCGTCCTGCAGTTGTCAGGTGCCGTCATCAAAGGCGGATTCGGCGTGAGCGAGAACGGCATCAATACGATTCAGGCTGTCGCGACGGCCGGTCTCGTCTTGTTCGCCCTCACGCTCGAACGGAGCCGCTTCAAACAGTACGGTCTTGTCATGACGTTGCTCGTCGGATTCGGGTTGTTCAATCTGCTCGGGCTCGGCAATCCGATCGTCCGGTCGGAGTCGTTCTTCCTCGTCCCTGAGTTGTTCCCGTTTGGTGCTTGGGTATGGGATTGGAACTTGCTCCCGACTGCATTCGTCATCACACTTTTGCTCATGACGAACGTGCTTGCCAATATCAAGTTGATTGAGCGCATCGTCAGTTCGCGGACGAAACAACAAGTCGAAGGCAACGTCCCGGCATCGGGTGTCGTCAGCGGTTTCAGTCAAATCGTCGCCGGTTTGTTCGGGACACCGGGACCCGTCGCTATTTCTGGGACAGCCGGCTTCTTATCGTCGACAGAAAGTGTCCATCGTGCCCCTCATCTCGTCGCCCATGCCTTGATGATGGTGCTCGCCTTGATCGGACCGTTCGTGTCACTCATCGCCAGCATCCCGGCCGCGGTCGGATACGCCATCGTCACTCCACTCATCGCGACGATGATTATCATTGGGATCAATGAAGCGGCGTTTGAATTGAACCAGAAGACGGCGTCGCTCACCGTCGGCCTGCCGCTCGTCATCGGCGCCGGCGCCATGCTCTTACCGCCTGGTGCGATGAACGACTTACCGCCGCTCTTGGCGACCGTCTTCTCGAACGGACTCGTCCTCGGGACCGTCGTTGCTTTGACGACAGCCATCCTCAGTCGGATTAAAGACTAAAAAAACTGACCGCGAGCGGTCAGTTTTTTTCGATTACACGCATATGGAACGCCGCATCATGCGGTAAGACGGCACCTGCTTCCGCTTCGAAGTGAGAACGGTCTTTGAAGTAAGCAGCAATCGAGAGCGTATCGCGGTGAAGCGCACGTTTGAACGCTTGTTCGGCCGTGACCGGGGTCCCGTCATCGTTCTTTAGTTCGAGACCCATGAGCTTATAGCCGATCGTTTGGCCGCCCCGTCTCATTTGACACGCCTCGAGGGCGTAAGACACGAGCGTCGGGGTGATGACGGCATGAACGAACTCACTCTTCACTTTCTTTCGGACGAGTTGTTCGACGCCATAACTGACGAGTCCGGCGATGACGCTGTCGATCAAGACGGCTTGCGTCCGTTTTTTCGTCAACGGTCTCATCGGCTGATCCTCTGCATCATCCCGGACGTCAACACTTCTGTGCCTTGGCCTTCTTCTGAAGCGATAATCAACGCGCGCGCCACATGGAGCGCTTGGATCGGAGCCGCATCTGGCATTTTTTCGAGCAACAGCGTTTGGAACGGACGGCTCAATACTTCCGCCGTCTTCTCCCCGAGCCGGAACGAGTCCCGCTCTCCGAGAAGAAGCGACGGGCGGGCGATAACAACGTGTTCGAAACCGAATACTTTCAGTCCGTTCTCGAGTTCCCCCTTGACCCGATTGTAGAAGAACGGCGATCGTAGTGATGCCCCTTGTGCCGAGACGACGGCGTAGCGTGTGGCACCGTGTTGTCTCGCGACGCGTGCGACTTCGAGTGGCAACTCGAGATCGACGTGCTTGAACGCCTCTTGTGACCCTGCAACGGCAATCGTCGTTCCAAGAGCGCAGTACACGTCATCGATGTGCGGGAGCGCCTCATCCATGTTCTCGAAGCCGACGACCTCATGCAACTTCGGATGACTCCACCGTTTCGTGCGGCGGACGACAATCCATACCGCGTCGTACCGTTCTTCCTCTAGTAACTGTTCGACGAGTTCACGCCCGATCAGACCGGTCGCGCCGACCACGAGTGCTGTTTTTCCCATGCTTGTTCCCCCTTGCTACGTAGTTGCTTTCAGTCTAGCTGACTTGCCGTTCCTCGGCAACGACCGCGACCGGACGGAACCGATCGACAAGACGGAAGAAACCGTTCAAGAACAGGGCAGTGAACGAACCGGCGACGATGGCGCTGTCAGTGAACAATTGAATCGATTCCGGCATATTGGCCACAATGGCGGGATTAGCGGTGATGCCGAGCCCGATGCCGATCGACAGCGCAATCGTGATCAAGTTCTCGTTTTTCGAGAAATCGACTTGGCTGAGGATGCGGATGCCTGACGCGGCGACCGTACCGAACATGACGAGCATCGCCCCGCCGAGCACTGGTTTCGGAATGAGCGTCGTGAACGTCGCGACTTTCGGCAAGAAACCGAGTAAAATTAGCAGTCCGCTCGTCCAGAAGATGACACGGCGCGATTTCACGCCGGATAGTTGAACGAGCCCGACGTTTTGACTGAACGTCGTGTACGGGAAGCTGTTGAAGATTCCGCCGAGAATCGTCGCGACCCCTTCAGCCCGGTACCCTTTCGTCAATTCGTTCGACCCGATCGGTTTTTTCGTGATATCGCTAAGCGCGAAAAATACCCCCGTCGATTCAATCATCGAGATGATGGCGACGAGCGTCATGACGATGATGGCCGAGACGTCAAACGTCGGCATCCCAAAGTAGAACGGCTGCACCATTTGGAACCAACCGGCCTCACGGACAGGACTGAAGTCAACGAGTCCAAGAAATGCCGCGACAGCAGTCCCGATCAAGACGGCGAATAGAACGGCCGCAGCTCGGGTGAACACCGTTCCAACCCGGTTCAAGACGATGATGAGTGCGATCGTGAGCCCGCCGAGCGCCAAGTTTTGCATCGAAGCGAAGCCAGGTTCACCCGGTGTCCCGCCTCCGATATCGTTGATGGCGACCGGGATGAGCGACAACCCGATGATCGTCACGACCGAACCTAAGACGACGGGCGGGAAGAACCGCGCTAGTTTCCCGACGAAACCGGAAATTAAAATGACGATGATTCCGCTGGCGATCAGTGCGCCGTAAATGGCCGTGATCCCGTTCGAACTGCCGATGGCGATCATCGGACCGACAGCGGTGAACGTGCAGCCGAGCACGACCGGGAGGCCGACACCGGTGAAGCGTGTCGTCCACACTTGTAAGAGTGTCGCCACCCCACACATGAACAAATCGATGGCGACAAGGTACGCGAGCTCGGTCGGACCGAGTCCGATAGCGCCGCCGACGATGAGTGGGACGATGGCCGCCCCTGTGTACATGGCAAGTAAATGTTGGAAGCCGAGGCTGGCGGTTTTGAACGTATTCATCGCACGGCCTCCACGAACGAGATGGCACCCGCTTCAAGCTTTTCGATGCGAGCGAGCGACTCGACGCGGTAGCCTTGCGCGATCAACTTCTCCCGCCCCGGTTGGAATGACTTCTCGATGACGATCCCGACACCAATGACCGTCGCCCCAGCTGATTCGACGAGTTGCGTCAAACCGAGCGCGGCTTCCCCGTTCGCGAGGAAGTCGTCGATGACGAGTACACGGTCTCCCGGATTGACGAAACGACGGCTCAAGCTGATTCGGTTCGTCTCTTGTTTCGTGAACGAATAGACGTCTGCTTCGACGAGGTCGTCTTGCAGCGTGAGCGATTTACGTTTGCGGGCGAACACGAACGGGATTCCAAGTTCGAGTGCCGTCATCATCGCCGGGGCGATTCCGCTCGACTCAAGCGTGACGATCCGATCGATTCTGGCGTCACGGAATCGGTCCGCGAACTCTCGTCCGATCGCCTGCATCAACATGGGATCGACTTGATGGTTCAAGAACGCATCGACTTTCAATACGTGTTCGGACAACGCTTGTCCTTCATCTCTGATTTTGTCTTGTAACTGCTTCATTGTTTTTCCCTCCAACAAAAAAATGCGATTCGTCACCCCAACTCGGGAGGCAACGAACCGCATGGAGACACAACGAATACACACGACTAGCGCCACCCGTAGTCGAACCATTTACGGTGGTTCGGTAGAGACTTGTGAGCCATATTCTCACGGATATACGAGTGCGAATCTTTTATTTATAAGATAGAACTTATTGTAGACGATATATTTGGAAAAGCAACACTTTCTGAATAAACGGTCAAAAGTTCGATTTTTCTGAAACTGCTGTATACTGATAGTACTGGAAAAACGAGAGGAGCTAGTTGTGTATGAAGCTATTCGTTCTTGGTGCCACCGGACGGACCGGTCATCAGTTTGTCGATCAAGCCATCGAGCACGGCCATGACGTGACGGCCTTCGTCCGTGAACAGAAAAAATTGATCCCAACACCCCAACTTGAAATTATCGAAGGTGACGTGACAGACAGTGCCGCCTTGACCGAGGCCCTCACCGGCCATGACGCTGTGGTCAGCTGTCTCGGGACCGATTTGAGCGATCCCGATTTCTTGGCAAGCGTGACCGACGCGCTCGTCCCCGCCATGAAAGCAAACGGCGTGTCGCGCATCGTCTACCTCGCGTCTGCCGGGATCGACAAAGAGATTCCGGGCATCGCCGGTACGGTCGTGACGTTCATGCTCCGGAAGCCGCTCCGTGACCACCGGGCCGCGGTCGATTTGTGGCGGAACTCGTCGTTCGACTACACGATCGTGCGGCCGATGCAACTGACGGACGGTCCCCGGACGTCGGTGTATCGCACGTCCGTCGACAGCATTCCAGACAACGGGAAACAAATCTCGCGGGCCGACGTCGCCCAGTTCATGCTGGACGCCATTGAAGAACAGCACTCCATCCGCCAATCGGTCGGACTGGCGTACTAATTTTTTTAAATTCGTGCTACAATATCGGATAGTCAAATTTGAAGGGAACGAATAAGAAATATGAGTATATTAACGGTACAAAACTTGAGCCACGGTTTCGGTGACCGGGCTATTTTGAACGACGTATCATTCCGTTTACTAAAAGGTGAACACATCGGCCTCATCGGAGCGAACGGTGAAGGAAAATCAACGTTCATGAACATCATCACGCGCAAACTGCAACCGGACGAAGGGAAAATCGAATGGGCGAAAAACGTCCGTGTCGGCTATCTCGACCAGCACGCGGTCCTCGAGCGCGGCATGACCATCCGGGACGTCTTGAAGAGCGCGTTCCAATACTTGATCGACATGGAGACACGCATCGGCAAACTTTACATGGAGATGGGCGACGCGACACCGGAACAGATGGAAGACATGCTCGCAGAAGTCGGTGAGCTCCAAGAGACGCTCGACTCGAACGACTTTTATATCATCGACGCGAAAGTTGAAGAAGTCGCCCGCGGACTCGGTATTTTAGACGTCGGACTCGACCGTGACGTCGCCGACCTTTCAGGTGGGCAACGGACGAAAGTGTTGCTCGCGAAGTTGCTCCTCGAGAAACCGGACATCCTTCTCCTCGATGAGCCGACGAACTATTTGGACGAGATTCACATCGAGTGGTTGAAGCGGTATCTCCAAAACTACGACAACGCGTTCATCTTGATCTCCCACGATATCCCGTTCTTGAACAGCGTCATCAACTTGGTCTACCACATGGAGAACCAAGACTTGTCGCGCTATGTCGGCGACTATGACAAGTTCATGGAAGTGTACGAGATGAAACGCTCGCAGCTCGAGTCGGCCTATAAACGCCAACAAGCGGAAATCGCCGACTTGAAAGACTTCGTCGCCCGTAACAAGGCACGTGTGTCGACCCGCAACATGGCGATGTCACGCCAGAAGAAACTCGATAAGATGGACGTCATCGAACTGAGTGCGGAACGTCCGAAACCGGAATTCCGCTTCTTACAGGCACGCACGTCAGGCCGCCTCATTTTCGATGCCAAAGGCCTCGTCATCGGATACGATGAGCCGCTCTCACGTCCGCTCGATCTTCAAATGGAGCGTGGTCAGAAAATCGCCCTCGTCGGTGCGAACGGCATCGGGAAGACGACGCTGTTGAAGAGTCTGCTCGGCATGATCAATCCGCTCGAAGGAACGGTCGAACGCGGCGAGTTCTTAGAGATCGGCTACTTCGAACAAGAAGCGGCCGTCAGCAACAACACGTGCATCGAAGAAATCTGGAGTGAGTTCCCGTCGCTCAACCAGCAACAAGTCCGTGCCATGCTCGCGAAGTGCGGTCTCATGACGAAGCATATCGAGAGTAAAATCGCGGTGCTCAGCGGTGGCGAAAAGGCGAAAGTCCGCCTCTGTAAGCTTCAAAACAATGAATCGAACTTGCTTCTCCTCGATGAGCCGACGAACCACTTGGACGTCGACGCGAAAGAAGAGTTGAAGCGCGCGTTGAAAGAATATAAAGGCAGTATCCTACTCATCAGTCACGAGCCGGAGTTCTATCAAGACATCGTCACAGACGTCTGGAACTGCGAATCATGGACGACGAAAGTATTCTAACTTGTAAAGGAAGTGTCGCATGACAGGCCCGATCCAACTAAACGAACGCATCGTGCTGTACGATATCATTCGAGGTTTTGCCCTCTGCGGCATCTTCCTCGTCAATATCCCGAGCATGCTCGGGAGTGACTGGATGTTTGGTCGCCCCGACTATTTCGGGAGTGACTTAGTCGTCCGGACGCTGTTCGACATGTTCGTCCAGACGAAGTTTTATACGATTTTCTCGCTGTTGTTCGGCATCGGCTTCTCGATTTTCCTCGAGCGTTCCTACGCCCGGGGCGAGTCGGCGAGCCGTTACGTGCGCCGCATCGTCATTCTATTTTTATTCGGACTCGCTCACCTGGTCATCTGGTCAGGTGACATCTTACATACGTATGCGATGTGGGGCTTACTGCTCCCGCTGTTTTACCGTTTGAGCAACCGGGCCATCCTGACGTGGGCGTGGAGCTTATTGCTCGGGAGTTTCTTTTTGCTTTACGTCTCATCTGCGCTCATGGAATGGCAGAACGGCGGATCGTTCAATCCTGGTCTTCCGTTCCCGACCGTCTTTAATGACGGGTTTAGTGTTTGGTTCGATTATCGTCTGAACGTCGAGATCTTTGCTGCCATCTCAAACTCCCTTCTCGTCGGGATTGAAATTTTAAGCATCTTCTTGTTCGGACTCTATATCGGACGAGAGCGAAAACTGCTTACGTGGACCGTTCAAGGACTGACACGGACGGCTATCCTCTGCGCCGTGCTCGCATTGCCGTTCTTCGGTGTCATCTTATGGCACCATTACGGTGGCGGCGACGCCTATTATTGGGTGAACTTGATTGCCGTCCTCGTCTCTGGGAAGTTGCTTGCGACGACGTACGTCTGTCTATTCACGATCGCCGTCCGCAACGGGCGCGCATTCCGTCCGCTCCAAGCGCTCGGCCGCATGGCGCTGACGAACTATTTGACGCACACGCTCGTCGTCGTTATTCCGGTCATCGCCCTCGGCTACTACGGTCGCCTGTCGTTGACGGAAGGTTTGTTCTTGAGCATCGCGATTTTGATTGCCCAAGCGTTCTTCTCGATGTGGTGGCTGAAATCGCATCGATACGGCCCGTTCGAGAAGTTGTGGCGCATCGGGACGTATGGGTTGCAACGAAAATCTTAACAAGCATCATAAAGGGCTCGAAGCAGACGCTTCGAGCCCTTTTTCCGTTCAACGGTCCGACTGTGACGTTAAGTTCAGCAACATCAACGCGATGCCGATCCATAGCGTCAATCCGACATACATGAAGAACGTGTTCACGTTGAACAGCTGGTTGTTCATATAGATGGAAAAGACATCGCTCGTGATGCTGTTCGCGTAGTCCAAGCCTCCACGACCTGCCTGATTCATGACAATGTCCGTCACATACGTCCGGTACCGGTGAAATTCATTCACCTGATATTGATAAGGCGCAACAAGCAGCACCGGGATAAACAGGAAGCCGCCCCATAGCCAGCGTGGGCGTACGTTCACCATCAGTTCCATCCAGCCGAGCATGAAAAGCAGTATGAAAAAGAAAAGGAGAAACAGCCCGATGAGCGCCGGATTCCCATTTCCGGATATGTCCTCCGGTTGAACGGTCATCAAGTTCCCCAAATAGAAAATACCGGCACATACCCCGAAACCGAGTCCCATCATCCATCCGATTCGCTTCTTGTTCATCCGTGCTCCCCATTCATCGTTCGATTCATAATACAATCTTCCTCTTTCAGTATAAGGCTACTTTTTCCAATTCCCCAAAAAAATGAACATCCCGTTTCCAGGATGTTCATTCACACGTTAGTTCGTTGCCGTCTCTGTTAACACAGGGACGATTTGTTTTTTGCGTGAGACGACACCTGGAAGCGTCGCCAAACCGTCTTGAAGTTCAACGTTGAACGCTTTCTCGAACAAGTCTGTCTTCTCACCGACGACGAGCGCCTCCGAGTCGTTCGTCAAGATGTTCGTGATGGCGAGGACGAACAAGTCGAGCTCTTTGTCCAACAACTTCACAGCCATCGCCGCTTCGACGTCGGCTTTACGGTTCAACACGTCGTTCGCATCGACCGTGTTCACTTGTGCGATTTCAACACGGTAGTCGCCCATCGCGAACTCTTTTGAGTCGAGTGTGATCAGTTCAGGTACCGTCTTCTGGCTAAGGTCGGCACCGGCTTTTAACATCTCAAGACCGTACGTCTCAACGTCCGTTCCAGAGATTTCAGCAAGCTCTTTCGCCGCTTTCACATCTTCATCCGTGCATGTTGGCGACTTGAAGAGGAGCGAGTCTGAGACGATCGCCGAAAGCATCAATCCGGCCATGTCCGGTGCGATCTCGATGCCGTGCTCTTTATAGAGTTTGAGCAAGATCGTCGCCGTGCAACCGACCGGCTCGGCCCGGTAGTAGAGCGGGTCTGCCGTTTGGAAGTTGCTGATGCGGTGGTGGTCAATGACTTCAAGGATACGGACGTCTGCGATATCGACGGCGCTCTGTTGGAACTCGTTATGGTCGACCAAGATGACCGCGTTCGCTTCGTCTGAGACGCGTTCGACAAGACGTGGCGCTTTGACGCGGAAATGATCGAGTGCATACTGTGTCTCGTTGCTCACTTCACCGAGACGGACCGCCTCTGCGTCCATCCCTAATTTCTTCTTCAGCTCTGCGTAAGCGAGCGCCGAACAAATCGTGTCCGTGTCCGGGTTTTTGTGTCCGAAGACAAGTACTGTACTCATAGTTCATTCTCCTCACTAAATTAGTTTTCCCTCATTCATTATAACGTCTATGCCCGTTCTTTCAATTGCAAAACAAAAAGAGCCCGCGGGCTCTTTATGATTGTTCGTCTTCGTCCGTCTCTTCAAGGTCCGAATGGTCCCCTTTTGAGTCTTCCTCGTGTGAGATGTCGGGTTGATCGCGTTTCAACTTCTCACGTTCTTCTTGTTCGCGTTTGTCTTTGTCTGACATGCGTCTTCACCCTTTCGGTTTTGTCATGTCGTAGACTGTTCCCCGCGGATGTTGGATTCAAACAGATGTCACCCATCTGTTATCGAATTGTGATGTTACGCCTGCACGAACACGACTTCGTCGCCGCGAATCTCGACGTTGACGTCTTGCCCTTGGAATAACCACTCGTCTTGTTCGGCCACGACGAAGCGAATCCCGTCCGCCTCGGTCTCAACGGCCGCGTTGTCGATGTCTTCCGTGATGACGCCAACCGAGAAACCGTGCGTCAAATCGGTCGAACCCCCATACTTCGCGAACAAACGCACCGTCTGGCCTGACTCCACTTCCATCTCGTCTTTAAAGAATTGTAGTGCTTCTTCTGTCACGTTGATTTTCATCTGACATCCTCCTCTCGACTTCTGTCTTCATTCTAATCGTTTCGAAATTGTCGAGCGAGGAAGTTGCCTAGAGCGTCGTTCCCGACATGTATGTGACCGTCAAGCTTTTCTGGACGACCGACCCGCCCGTCATCTCTTGAAACGCGGCATCAAATAGTGCGCGCCCGATGTCTTCGTTCGGTGAATGCATCGTCGATAAACCGAACGCCTGCCCGATCGGATGACCGTCAAATCCGAGCACGGCGACGTCATGCGGCACCCCGAGGCCGCGCCGGGCCGCTTCCCCTAAAAAGCCGAGCGCGACATAGTCAGACGAGAAAAAGAGCGCACGAGGGCGCTCCTGTTCAGAGAGGAAAGCCGAGACCAAGTTCTTTCCGTCCTCGCTCGTCAAGTATCCGCTAAAGACCCATCGCTCACGCGCGGACGAGACTTCATCGAAGTATGCCCGCTGACGCGCGATGGAGCTTGGACTGTTCGGCCTCGATAAGACGATGCCGACGTCTTTATAGCCTGCCTCTGTTATGACACGGAGACCGGCTTGAAAAGCGGTGTAATGATCGACATGCACAGACGAGATCGTCTTCGGCGCCCCGACCGTCGCGACAGAGATCGGACCATAGACTCGATACGTCTCCATCTCCTCGAACGTCATCGTATGCGACAACACGATCGCACCGTCAACTTCCCGATGCTTCAACAAGTCGAGCGCTTGGCGTTCTTGATCGAGTCGATATTCGGTCTGCCACATGACGAGCCGGTAGTCTTTCCCGAGCGCGGCTTTCGCCAACCCGTTGACGAACAGGCCATAGTACGGATGGTCCATGTACGGTAAGACGACGACGAACCGCTGTGTCCGACCGGTCGAGAGCGTCAACGCTTGCTGATTCCGTAAATAGCCGAGCTCTTTCATCGCGCGCTGCACCCGCTCCCGTTTCTCATCTGACACGTACGGATGCGCATTGATGACGCGCGATACCGTCGTCACGGACACGTCTGCATGTTTCGCGATATCTCGAATGTTCGCCAACTCGTCTCACCTCAGTTTGTCAGTCTTTGCATATAGTGTACCCAGTTTGCATCCGGACTGCCACCCTTGTCGATCACCTGTACACGAATCGCTTGCACGAGACGGAACCGTTCCTCGATTGGCAACTGAAGGAACTCATCTTGGAAATGGCTACACAACATTTTTCCGAACGGCGTGTACAACTGATTGATCACCAGTTCATAGACGATCCCGCTGCAAAACGTCTTCCATGTTGATCCATTCATCGGACTTCCCCTCCTTTGATTCAAGCGTACAGGCTGAAACGCGTTTCAGAGCAAGCTTTATTTTTATTCCATCTATTTCCGAACAATATATGAATAATTCGAACGTTTTTTAGTTTTTTCATTCGAAATGATTGACGACTCAACCTCATTTTTGTATAGTCATCAAGTTGATAGCGTTTATTTCTGATTAACCGAACCATTAATGTTCGGAAATTCATCATCATAAGGAGTCTTATTCATGAACTTATTTCGTTTACAGCAACATGGAACGAACGTTAAACAAGAAGTGACCGCCGGCGTCACAACGTTCGTCACGATGGCTTACATCTCGGTCGTCAACCCGGCGATTTTGTCGGATGCCGGCATCCCGTTCGCGCAGGCGTTCACAGCGACGATTATCGCTATTTTAATCGGGACCGGGTTAATGGCGCTTTACGCCAACCTCCCGATCGCCGTCGCACCAGGGATGGGCTTGAACGCCTTCTTCGCCTACACGCTCGTCGCCCAACAGCAAATCGCCCCGTCGACCGCGCTCGGTGTCGTCTTCGTCTCGTCCGTCTTTTTCTTGATCTTATCGTTGTCCCCAATTCGGACGAAACTGATTCAAGCGATTCCGGCGTCACTGAAACATGCCATCACGACCGGAATCGGGTTGTTCATCGCTTCGCTCGGATTGAAACTGTCAGGACTCATCGTCGCAGACGAGGCGAACCTCGTCCGTCTTGGTGATTTGTCGTCCCCGAGCGTCTTGCTCGTTCTCGGCGGTTTGATCGTCTCGGCGCTTCTGTTCTCCCGGAACGTGCCGGGCTCACTCCTCATCGGAATGGTGATCACGGGCATCGTGGCCTATTTCATGGGCTTGTTAAAAATCGACGGTGTGACGGCGATGCCGACGTTGCCGGAAGGTCTCATGGTCAATCCGGTCACGGCGTTCACCGACGTCATCCAATACGGGCTGTTCGGCGCCGTATTGTCATTCTTCCTCGTCACGCTGTTCGATACGACCGGCACGCTAGTCGGTGTCGGCAAACAAGCGGGCCTCATGAAAAAGGATGGCACGATCGAGAATGGACATCGAGCCTTGTTCGCTGACTCACTCGCGACGATGGGCGGTTCGCTCGTCGGGACGAGCCCATCGACGGCGTATATCGAGTCGGCTGCCGGCGTCGCCCAAGGCGGACGGACCGGTTTGACGACCGCTGTCGTCGCGGCGCTATTTGGACTCACGCTCTTCTTCAGCCCGCTTATCGGCGCCATCTCAGGTGTCGCCGCCATCACAGCTCCGGCGCTCATCATCGTCGGTGCCCTCATGTTGACGAACGTCCGCTACATTGACTGGTCGGACTTCAGCGAATACTTCCCGGCGTTCATGACGATTCTGATCATGCCGCTCTCAGGCAGCATCGAGCGTGGGATCGCATTCGGTTTCATCCTCTATCCGATCTTTAAGGCGATGAACAAAGAGACGGTCCACCCACTCATCTATTTGTTCGCGGGATTATTCATTTTGGAAATGTTCTTCCTATAATATTTAATTTGACCCTCGTCGCAAGACGAGGGTTTTTCTGTTATTAATCAGGGAATCACTGTCGTATAGCAGAAAAGTTGTGAATACACGTTCATTATCATCCCGTTCTCAATTAGACAGGATTTTACAGTTTTTTGTGAGAATCGCCCCATTTTTCTTTATTCTCGTCGCTCTGTTATGGAATAATGGCGTTGAAACCGTTTACGAATATCACTATTTACAGGAAAGAAGGAATGAACATGCCTAAAGTGGCGCTGTTCGTCACTTGTCTCTCCGATACGTTGTTCCCATCGGTAGGACAAGCGACGGTCGAACTATTAGAACATCTCGGTTGTGACGTCAGTTTCCCGTTCGAGCAGACGTGTTGCGGTCAACCCGCCTATAACAGCGGTTACCATGAAGAGACGAAAAAAGTGGCCAAACACATGATTGAAACGTTCGAGAAAGCCGATGCCGATTACATCGTCGGGCCGTCGGGTTCTTGCGTCATGATGATGCGTGATTATCCACACTTATTCAAAGACGACCCAGCGTGGAAAGCGCGGGCCGAGGCGCATGCGGCGAAGACGTTCGAGTTGACACAATTCATCGTCGACGTGCTCGAAGTGAAAGACGTCGGGGCGAAGTTTCCGGCCAAAGCGACGTATCACGCCTCGTGCCATATGACGCGTCTCCTCGGGATTGAGGCGGCACCGGGACAACTGCTCAAACATGTTGACGGCTTGACGATGCTTCCGCTCGATGGTGTCCATAACTGCTGTGGTTTCGGGGGGACGTTCTCGGTCAAGATGCCGGACGTATCGGTTCAGATGGTCGACGAGAAAGTGGAGTCAATCTTAAACTCAGGAGCGGACATCTTGATCGGTGCGGACGCCTCATGTCTAATGAATATCGGCGGACGCCTACATAAACAAGGGCATCCGATCAAAGTGATGCATATCGCGGAAGTGTTGAACGAAGGGGTGAAACAAGCATGAGTATGGGGATTCGGCTAGATGAAAAGTTTCAAGCACGTCGCAAAGAGGGGATCGACAACCCGTTCATGCGCCAAGCTGTCAGCTCGGCTCAAAACCGGCTTCGTGACGGTCGGCTGAACGCTGCCGGCGAACTCGGGGACTGGGAAGCGTTCCGTGACCATTCGGAAGAGATTCGCCAGCACGTGCTCGAACATCTCGACTATTACTTATATCAGCTAAGTGAGAACATCTCGAAACGCGGCGGCAACGTCTTCTTCGCGGAGACACCGGAAGAAGCGAACCGATACATCCGTGAAGTCGTCCGCTCAAAAGAGGCGAAACACGTCGTCAAATCGAAATCGATGGTGACCGAGGAAATCGGTTTGAACGAGGCACTCCATGAGGAGGGTTGTACGGTCGTCGAGTCGGACCTCGGGGAATGGATCCTTCAACTCGACAACGATCCACCGTCCCATATCGTCGCCCCCGCGCTCCATAAAGATCGAAACGCCGTCCATGAGACGTTCACGGCCCACGGGTACGTCGGAACGAACGACCCGACCGAACTCGGCCGTTACGCTCGTCGCGAGCTGCGGAAAGATTTCTTGAAAGCGGAAGTCGGGATCACCGGATGTAACTTCGCCATCGCCGAGAGCGGTGCCGTCGGTCTCGTCACGAACGAAGGGAACGGCCGCATGGTCACATCGCTCCCGGATACCGTCATCTCCGTCATGGGGATGGAACGGATCGTGCCGTCATACGAAGAGTTCGAAGTGCTCGTCAACATGTTGTGCCGAAGCGCCGTCGGGCAACGTCTCACGTCGTACATCACGACGTTCGCCGGCACGAGAGGCGCCGGTGAAGTCGATGGTCCTGAAGAGTTCCATCTCGTCATCGTCGACAACAAGCGATCTGGGATTCTCGGCACCCAGTTCCAATCGGTGTTGCAATGCATCCGCTGCGCCGCCTGCATCAACGTCTGTCCCGTGTATCGTCATATTGGCGGTCACGCCTACGGCTCGATCTATCCTGGCCCGATCGGCGCCGTGCTCGCACCGCTCCTTGACGGTTACGAGAATTATAAAGAATTGCCTTACGCCTCGAGTTTATGCGGTGCCTGTACGGAAGCGTGCCCGGTCAAGATTCCGCTCCATGAGCTGTTGATCGAGCATCGCCGCGTCATCGTCGAAGAAAAGAAGCAGTCACCGTTCGTCGAACGCATCGCCATGAAAGGTTTCGCCGTCACATCATCGAGCCCGTTCTTATTCGAGGCGGCCGAACAGATGGCGCCGTTCGCCACATCCCCGTTCACAAAGGCGGGCCAAATTGATAAAGGCTTACCGGCTTGGACCGACTCGAAAGATATGCCGCAACCGGCTAAACAGACCGTACGGGACTGGTTTAAGAAACGGGGGAATGCACAGTGAATCCAGGAACAATCACGAATCGGGAAGACTTTTTGAATCGTATCGCCAAACAACTCGGACGTGACGTCGACTTGACCCCGCCCAAACGTGTGTACAAGCACCGCCCGCAAGACGAGGTGTTGAAAGACGCGTCTGAAGAGGAGCTCCTTGAGACGTTTCGCATGGTTGCGATGCGCATCCATACGGACGTCGTCGAGTGCGATTCAGCTCACCTCGACGATACGCTCCGTCTTTTAATTGAACGCTATGAAGGATCCGCCATCATCGCCGAGCAAGACGAACGAATCAAATCGTGGGCACCAAAGACGAGCGAATCGTTCGATTGGTGGAACGCAGAACGTCCGGATGAAAGTCGGGCGTTAGCCGTCAAAGCCGATATCGGCATCACGATCGCCGACGAGGCGCTCGCCGAGAGCGCGACGATCGTTCAATATGCGAAGCCTGGAAAGTCGCGGACGATTAGTTTGTTGCCGCAAGATCATATCGCCATCATCCCAAAATCGGTGCTTGTCCCCCGGATGACGCAAGCAGCGAAGCGGCTCAGTGATTTGGACCGAGATGGGGACCTCGCGTCACCGAACGGCGTCAATTTCATCTCCGGCCCATCGAACTCGGCCGATATCGAGATGAACTTGATCGTCGGGGTGCACGGACCGGTCCGTGTCGCTTATGTGCTCGTTCATGACCTTTAAACAAAAAGACTCGCGCGTGAGTTATTCACGCGCGAGTCTTTTTTCATGCTTGTTCGACGGTAATGCTCCCGTTCGAACTCGCCAGTCTAAGTTCGACCGAACCGTCCCCATACGTCCGCTCGTTCGCCCGGTCCCCGAACAACTCGACTTTGCCGTTGTTCGTTTTCGCACGGATGACGGCGTCATGGGGCTCACGTTTCAGACGAACGTCGATGCGTCCATTATTCGTCTTCAGGCGGACCGGGTGCTCGAGCGCATCAATCGCATAGTCGATCCGACCGTTCGAGGTCTTCGCCTCGACAGTGCCTCGTACGTCATGGATATCGAGACGTCCGTTCGAGGAGTGGACCTCTAATCGATCGACGCTCGAGGTGCCTACTTCCACGCGCCCGTTCGATGAATGGGCATGTAACGCCTGACCGCTCATCGCCGTGAGACTGACTTTCCCGTTCGAGGAGCGGAAAGAGCCGCGCTTCGCATTCACGGTGTGAACCGTGATGCTTCCGTTCTCGCTCTCGACTTCGACCGATGCCGCATCTAGGTTCCGCACGTCGCACGAGCCGTGACGATTTTTCAAGACGACTTGTTCATACGCATGACGGGGCAGCTCGACGTGGAGCACCGGGGCCTTCGTCACCGCCCAGGCGAACAAGTTCGATAGACCGAAGCGACGCTCGGATTCGATTCGAATTTCCAAGGTGTCCCCGACGATATTCATCGTCACCCCGTGGTCTCGTTCCGTCTCGAGCGTGGCGTAGGCAAAACCGTCATGCGACGGGGCGACGCGGACCTGCGCTTGCAGGACGTCGATCGAGACGTTTTGGAACGCCACGTTCTGGCTTTTGACGACGGTCGGCTCTTTACGACTAACTTCAGAAGATGAGTCGGCCGAACCGAGCAGTTCACCGGCTAACGTCTCCGGCCGTCCAAGCTCTTCAATCATCGCCTCGTCCGTCTTTCCGTCTGCCCTTCCGTTCGCAAAATACTCGGACACGTCACGCAACATATCGACCCGTTCGATGACGCTCACCCCGGCAAGCAATCGTTCAAGCTCTCCCAAATACTGTTCTTCTGTCATACGTCGTCTCCCCCTTTGATCAATTCGTTGACGCCTGTCGTGAACAATTCCCACTCATTCCGTAACGCCTCTAGATGCATCTTCCCTTGGTCCGTGATCGTGTAATACTTTCGTGGCGGCCCTTCCGCCGACTCTTTTAAATATGTCGTGAAGTACCCGTCAGACGTTAACCGCCGGAGGAGCGGATAGACCGCCCCTTCCGAGATGGACACTTTCGCCGAAATGGCTTGGACGAGCTCGTAGCCGTAACGATCACCTTGTTCGACGAGCGCGAGCACGCATAGATTGAGCACGCCCTTTTTAAATTGAGGATTCATCATCCCGCCTCCTCTACTATACATTGAACAATAGCCCAACGTTCACTATTAGTCAATGAATACTAGTGGATTTCCTGATTTTTCTTGATTGTTGGTAACGGCTGAATGAAATCTGTACAATGGAGGGACGAACTAGTCAGGATTTTTGTCACAGATGGAATGTACGCAGTTCCAGGAAGGAACGGTCTATATGAAAGCATGGATTGACCAGCGGATCGGAAGGCAGTTTTTATTCGTCTTCTACTTATTCATCGGACTGATCCTCCTTACCTCGCTTGCCGTATACGTGTTTACGGAAAATCGCATCGAACAGACGACGACCTCGCTCGAGAATGTCAGCGAACGCAGAACGAATGCGACTGAGCTATTCGAGACATGGCAATCAATGCAATACGAGATGCGCGGATACGTCATCCTCGGTGACGAGGAGATGCTCACCCGCGTCAAAGATAAACAGGCGTTGATTGAGACGCAGACCGCTTGGTTCGAAGCGAACGCGGTCACTGAAAAAGAGAAACTATACGCTAGCGACGCTCGCACGCTCTTCTCGGCCTATCAAGAGCGGGTCATGCCGAGCCTCGAACGATATGTCGTGGCGAAACGAGCCGGTACGGTGACGGAGCCGTTCCTCCAGATGCCGACACTTGGAAAAGTGACGCCACAGGCGGAACCACCGGCGGACCGAAAGTTTAAAATCAACTCGAAAAGCGCTGCCGATATGAGCGCGAGCATCGTCGACATGGAGTCCGTATTCACCGAATATCGAAACTCCTTGAACGAAGAAGAGAATCAACTACGTGAGCAACTCGCGACACATACGAAGTGGGCGCAAGTGCTTTGGTTACTATCACTGCTAGGCGTCTTGCTCGTTCTCTTCATCGCGGCCCGTCCGTATGTGCAGCGATTGACGGGTCAACTTCAAGACTTGATCGTCAACAGCGGTCGGCTCGCGCACGAACAAGTCGTACCGGCGCAGTGGGGCTCGTCCCGAAACGAGGTTGGCCAATTGACCGACTCGTTCCGTCAGATGGCGTCCTCGCTCGCGACGCAACGTCATCAAGTCGAAGAGGAACGGGAAAAGACGGCCCGTCTGCTTCACTCGATTCGGGACGCCGTCATTTACGTCGAACATACGACGAATGACAAGATGGCGAACCAGGCACTATTCGTCATGTTCAATCAAGCCGTCACGAAACGAAACGAGATGGACTTGTATCGTCTCGACGCCGACTTAGAAGCACTCGGCCTCCAAGTCGACCAAAAAGACGCATTCTTCTCGTTCATGCGGCGTGCTTTCGAAGGTGAGAGCATGGAAGAGAGCGTGACGTTCTCGATGAACCAAGAAGAGCGCTTCATTCAGATGTATGCGGAGAAGATTCATTTACGGGGCACGCGACACGGGACGATGCTCGTCTTCCGTGACGTGACACAAGAGACAGAAGTCGATCGCTTGAAGACCGAACTCGTCTCGACGGTATCTCATGAGTTGCGCACCCCGCTAACGAGCATCATCGGCTTCACGGAGCTCTTGCGCTATCGGAGCTTACAGCCAGAACGCGTCGATCAATATTTAGGCATGATTCACCAAGAGACGCTTCGTCTCGAGGACTTGATTTCCAACCTCCTCGACGTCCAGCGCATGGAGTCTGGTCAACAGGCTTACGACAATAAGCCTGAACGTCTACATGACATCTTGGCGGAGACGATTGCGATGCACCAAGGCTCGAGCCTACATCACAATCTCACGCTCGAATGTGGTACGAACCTCCTCGTTTACGGGGATCGCGATCGGTTGAGCCAACTGTTCACGAACTTGCTTCACAACGCGATTAAATATTCGCCGGAAGGTGGAAAAGTCGCCGTCTGTGTCACGCACGACCAGGCGGACACGATTGAGATTTCGGTTCAAGACAAAGGCATCGGAATCCCCGAATCGGCGATCTCCAAACTGTTCGACAAGTTTTATCGCGTCGACAACTCGGCCAGCCGTAAAATCGGCGGCACCGGTCTTGGCCTCGCCATCTGTAAAGAGATCGCGGAAGGCCATGGCGGATCGATCCATGTCGATTCAAGCGTCGGTGAAGGATCGACCTTCACCATCACGTTACCGAAATATGTAGCCGAAGATAAGATGAGTAGTTAATAAAGAAAGGGGCCGCATCGCGCGGACCCCTGTTTTTTATTGGACTTTGTTCTCTGGACCGAACGCCGGATAGAGCGAAAGGCCACCGTCCGCAAAGATTGTCGTACCGGTCACGTACGACGACTCATCTGATGCGAGCCATGCGGCGACCGCCGATATTTGTTCGGGACGACCGATCTCATGCGTCGGGATGAGCGCCTCGAGCCCTTTCTTCTCTTCCGGGTCTTGCATCGTCTCTTCGTTGATTGGTGTATCAATCGCACCTGGTGCGATCGCGTTCACGCGAATCTTGTTCGGTGCGTATTCGAGCGCGACCGATTTTGTGAACATCTTGACGCCGCCTTTACTCGCCGCGTAGTGGGTATAACCCGGACGCGGGATGACTTCATGCACCGACGACATGTTGATGATATTCCCTTGAATCTCGTGTTCGACGAAATATTTCAAAGCGGCCCGCACACCTAGGAACGTGCCCGTCAAGTTCGTATCGATGATTTTCTTCCAGTTATCGAGCTCCATCTCATGTGTCTTCGCCTCGACTTGGACACCCGCATTGTTGACGAAGATGTCCATCTTTCCAAATTCTGAGACGGCTTTTTCAATCATCTTCTCGGCGAGCCCTTCTTCCGCGACGTCCCCTTTGACCGCGACCGCTTTTCCGCCACTCGCTTCGATGCCGCGAATGACCTCATTCATCTCGTCTTCACTGCTGCGATAGTTCAAGACGACGCTAACGCCTTCCTTCGCATAACGTTCAGCAACAGCACGTCCGATTCCTTTCGAACTCCCGGTGATGACCGCGACTTTTCCTTTTAACTCTGGATAGTTTGCCATGTCGTTTCCTCCTTCAGCTTCTCGTTTTGTAGTTCCCTCATTCCCTTCTTATTGAAACCTTTTGGCCTCTATTTTGAATATTTATGGCAAATCTACTATACTGAAACCAACTATTCGTTCTCAGGAATCGTCTGAACGACATACAATCTTATTTTATGGAGGTGACTCCCCGATTTTTGGGGGAATTTTTGGACAGTCCCACGTTACTCAGTTTATTCATCGTTGCCCTGCTCATCTTCTTGACCGCTTTTTTCGTCGCGGCCGAATTTTCAATTGTCAAAGTACGCAGTGCGAGACTCGACCAGCTTGTGCTTGAAGGGAACAGACGGGCAGTCGTCGCAAAAAAAGTGATCGAAAATTTAGATGACTCACTTTCCGCTTCACAATTTGGCATCACGCTTGCGGCACTTGGACTCGGTTGGATTGGTGCCGATCAAATCGAAGGGATGATGGAACCGCTCGTCAACTTGTTGAACGTTTCGCCGACGGTCTCCACTGTCCTCTCGTTCTTACTCGCCTTTTTGCTGATCGCCTTCTTGCACGTCGTCATCGGCGAACTCGTGCCGAAAACGCTTGCCGTGCATGAAGCGGAAAAACTGACGCTTCTCGTCGCCAGACCGCTGTTCGCGTTCACGAGATTGATGTATCCGTTCATTCGCGTGCTGAACAGCCTGGCCCGCCTCACGCTTCGCCTGTTCGGTGTACAGACGACGGCGCAAGAGACAGCACATTCGGAAGAAGAGCTGAAAATCATCATGACGGAGAGTTTCAAAAGCGGAGAAATTAACGAGAATGAGCTCGCGTACGTTCAAAACATCTTTTCATTCGATGAACGGATCGCCAAAGATGCGATGGTACCTCGGATGAATATGGTGACGATTGATGAGGAAGATTCGATTGAATCGATTATCGCAACCGTCCAAGAACACCAGTATACGCGCTACCCGGTCACACGTGACGGTGATCGCGATGACGTGCTCGGCTTCGTCAACGCCAAGCAGTTATTCACGGCACAGCTTACGAACAGTGACGCCCCGTTCGAATCGTTCATCCATCAGTTACCGCTCGTCACCGAGTTCACACCGCTCCAAGAGGCGATGGTGAAAATGCAGAATGCGCGCACGATGATGTGTCTTGTCATCGATGAGTACGGGGGCACAGCCGGCCTGCTCACGATCGAAGACATTCTCGAAGAGATCGTCGGTGAGATTCGTGACGAGTTTGACCGTGATGAACAAGCCGAGATCACGGAAGTCGCCCCGGGCCATTATCGCCTGTCGGGTCTCGTCCTTACGCAAGAGATAGAAGAGCGTTTCGGTATCGAGATCGAAGACGATGTCGATACGATCGGCGGCTTTGTGTTGTCACAAAAAGCGAATGCTCGGACCGGCGAACGCTTCATCTTACAAGGTGACCACGAGTTGATCGTCCGCGAGGTGGACAATCATCGTATCGTTTTCGTCGACTTGATCCTGGCCCATAAAGATGAAATTCAGAACGAAGTCGACTGACCGACTCCTCTAGCCTGCCCCTCTCAATCGAGGCAGGCTTTTCTTATGTGCTCAGAACTGTCGCTATATTTTCAAGCCTTGTCGTGATATACTGCACATATGTTGCTTATTTGAGTGCGTGTCACTCATTGACACAACATCACCGAACTATTCAAGATTGTTCGGTCCAACAACTACAGAAAGAAGGTTACGCATGGAACGTAAACTATTTTTAATTGACGGTAACTCCATGCTGGCCAGTGCCTATTACGGTGCCGCCGCGAGCCGAACGAAAAAAGGACGCGAGGTATCTAAAAACGATCGGAGTGCCGTCATCGGAATGACTGGCCTCATCCGGACGATTCTACGCAGACATCGTCCATCCCATTTTGTCGTCGTGTGGGACGTCTCACGTGAAACATTATGGCGTCGAGAGCTATATCCAGGCTATAAACGCCGTCGTCGCCAAACCCCACCCGAGCTGAAGGCTCAAATGGAACTTATGCGCCAACTACTTGAAGAGAGCGGCATCCCGCAATATCAAGTCGAAGGGTATGAAGGTGAAGATTTGATCGCCCACATCGCTCGGAAGTTCAGCTGTAGCGCTCCTGTCGTCATCATGACGAAGGACAAAGACTTACTTCAGCTCGTGAGCCCACGTATCACCGTCTGGCTTCAGACACAAGAACTGCAACAAATGCAGGCACGTTGTGACATCAAAGACAACCGCCCGCTTCCACTTAAGCGACATCTCGAAATTCGCCCGGAAGAAATTGCAGCACTCTATGAAGGCTTGAAGCCAAAACAGCTCTCCGCCGTCAAAGCGTTGACCGGGGACCGTTCCGACGGGATTCCGCCTGTGGCCGGACTTGACGAGAGTCAGTCGGTACAATTGATCAAGCGATTCGGTTCGCTCGAAAAATTGTATACGGCGCTCAGCGTCAAAGGCGACAAGCGACAACAAATCAATGAAACGATCGCGGCACTGACGTCAGAGGAAGTGCCCCGTAACTTGAGACGCACCCGCAAGAAAGCCGAGCGCAACATGGAGCTCGTCCGTCTCGATGTCACGGTGCCAGAACTTGAACATTTGAAACTCGCTCACCTTGAGCTCAGCATCAATTCAAAACGTGTCGAACAAGCGTATCAAAAACGCGGCATTCGTCTCTCGTTTGATTCAAGTCAAAAGAAAATTTCAGCACGCTAAAAAAGCGCGGACATTAGTCCACGCTTTTTATGTTGACCGTGATACCGTCGTCATCGGTGAGCGACCAGTCTGCTGTCGTCCCGCCAAGTTCGCGGTTCGTCGCCGCATCGACTAAGAGCGTCCACGCCTCAAGACCGGCCTCTTCCCCCATCGGCGCGCTCGGCCGCGCCCAAACGTTCGTCCCGATGTGGTGATGGTACCCGTCAGCGGCTAAAAACAATGCGCCCGGGTACGAATCGGTCGTCACGGTGAAGCCGAGACGATTTTGATAGAATAACTTCGCCGCTTCAAGGGAACGTACTTTGAAGTGGACGTGTCCCATCGTCGTCCCGGATGGTAACCCTGTGAACGGACGGTCGGACGCAGCCTCGAGCATCGATTCGTACTCGACCGGGTCCGTCGACATCTTCACATGTCCGTTCGCCTCATACTCCCATTGCTCGCGGGGGCGATCGGCATATAGTTCAATGCCATTGCCTTCCGGATCGCTCAAGTAGAACGCCTCGCTGACCAAATGATCGCCTTGTCCGACTTCGATCCGTTGTTCAATCAAATGGCGGAGAATGCGCCCGAGCTCGATACGATCCGGGAGCAAGATTGCCATGTGGAACAAACCGGCTGTCCGCGGATTCGGACGAACACCTTTCACTTCATGCAAGATGACGAGCCGTGTCGTCTCCGTGCCGAGCGTAACGTACCCGTCTCTCGTGTCGAGAACGTCCATCCCGATGATTTCTTTATAAAAAGCTTGCATCGTGTTCAAGTCGCTGACGCGCAACGTGACGGCGCCGAGTTGTATATTTGTTAACTTCATGTTTTCTCACCTCTACCTTCAGTATACCCGCTAAGTGAAATCGACAGAAGACGGCACAAAAAGGTGGTATAGTTACTTAAACGATACTAATGAAGGAGGCAAGCTCGTGACGAAAATATCAAGCTGCGAAGTGGATACGGCGCTCGAACTGATTACCGGTAAATGGAAGCCATCGATTTTACTCGCACTCATCAACGGAGATACGCTCCGGTTCAGCGAGCTGAAACGTTCGCTGCCGAACATTAGTCAAAAGATTTTGACAGCCCAACTTCGTGACTTAGAAGAGCAAGATATCATCATTCGGACCGTCTATCCGGAAGTTCCGCCTCGCGTCGATTATCGGTTGAGCGAATACGGACAGACGCTGATCCCGGTCCTTGAGACGATGAACGCGTGGGGCATCCGCCATGCAGAACACATGCGTCAAAAGTAACTTGTCCACATGTGGATAACCCAATTCCACACTTAACCCCACTACTTATCCACAGGAGGCCTTTATGATTCGTTATCCCCAGCTGACCGGCAGAACGGTCGGCGTCACGGCGCCGTCGTCCGGCATCCCGACCGAGCTTCATCATTTACTCCATGAAGCGGAGAAGACGTTCGCGAGTCGTGGTTTCACGTTACGTTTTCAGCCGTCGAGTTGGACGCAGTCAAACGCCAAGTCGGCGCCTGCTGAAGTCCGCGCCCATGAGTTGACGGCGCTGTTTCAAGACGAAGCAATCGATTTGATCATCCCGCCGTGGGGCGGGACGCTGTTGATTGAAATTTTAGACCGCATCGCGTGGGACGAGCTGCCGGCGAAATGGATGCTCGGTTATTCCGACGTCAGCTTATTTCTATTCGTTTATACGTTAAAGACCGGCATCGCCTCAGCGCACGGGACGAACCTCGTCGATCTTCGCGGCGAGGAGTGGGACGAGACGAGTTCACGCTGGCTCGACGTCGTCTCAGCAAAAGAAGGCGAGACCGTCATTCAACGCTCCTCTGAGCACTATCAAAAAGAGTGGCAACACGGGAACCCGACTCCGCACATCTATCATTTGACCGAGACGACCGAATGGAAGTCAATTGGCGGCAACGAAGCGACAGGACGATTGCTCGGCGGCTGTATCGATGTCTTGTTGCATACGATCGGGACGCCTTATGGTGACATCGCTTCGTTTCAACGGGAGCGCTTGAACGGGGAGCCGATCCTTTGGTACTTCGAGAACGCCGAGCTCGACGTCCCCGCACTCAAACGGACCCTCCTTCAAATGAAGTGGGCCGGTTGGTTCGATCACGCGAGCGGTATTTTGTTCGGGCGAAGCGAAGCGCAGCAACCGGTCCAAGGGTATACGGCCGAAGAGGTTTACGCTGAACTTCAAGACATGCTCAATGTGCCGATCATCTATGACATCGACTGTGGCCATGTGCCGCCCCAACTGACGCTCATCAATGGTGCCCACGCCTCGATTCAAGTCGAGGATGGGAAAGGAACACTCATTCAAACGTTCAAGGGCTGAGCAATCAGCCCTTGATTTTTTGTAAGAGACCCGTCAAATGTGTCCGATAAAATCCTTGGGGGAACTTTTCGACAGCTTCCTGGATGGAAGGTACCAAATCGATCCCGCATCCATAGCTCGCTCCAATCAACACCCCTTCAAAGTAGACGGCTTGATCAATCAAACTGTGCGACTTCCAACCATCCATGCCGTTCCATAAAGAATTGAATGCAGCATTTCCAGATTCTTTATTTCCCTTCATCGCATGATAAACACCTTTGGACATCTCAATCGCAGCGACAAACGTATAGTCATCGGCTAACAACTGTTCCATCTCCTGGATGTGATGCCCGAGTTGTTCGACACGTCGATAATGAATCGCGTACAGCGCTTCCGACAATGCCAGGCGTACTTTCGCCACGTGATCATCCGTGAACTGAATATACTGTCTCGCTTTTAAAAACGCCTCGTTGATCCGTTGTTCGTCCTTCAGATACAATGAACACAGCGCAATCGTTCGATGGACATCGTCAGCTCGATAATACGTCCGTGTTTGGTGCATATGTCTCAAGGCGCCGTCCAAATGTCGGATAGCACCCTGAAGATTCCCCTCATACGTCAGTTCCTTCATGACGAGTAGCATGCTATATTCCGTCCGTGTCCTTGACGACATATTACGAATGTCCATGAGCTCCATTTGTTCAATTTGCGCGCTCGCTTCGTCAAACTGATTCCATAGGATATAGTAATAAGCCTTTCCAATAAGCGCCATCACCAGCTCATTCTTTTCACCTAGCCGTTCAAATATCGAAATGGCCTGGTCGTAGTAGGACAGTAGCTTATCACGATTCGAATCGTGCTCCATGTTGTCGCCCATGATCACGAACGCTTTTCCTTGCCAAACCGAGTTCATTTCTGTCGAGAGATAAGGTTCTAACGCCTCATTTGTCGCTTCTTCCGACCAAGGAGTGAGACTTAATTGCGCATACTCGATCTCTTCCACAAGTCGTTGCAACTCTTCTTCTTTTGGATCGACGAGCAGCGACTGCACCGGCACGTCTAGTCGTTTCGCGATCTCGCGCAGGCTGCGCATCGACGCCTCCGCCTTGCCATTCTCAATCATGCTGAGCATCGATTTCGTGATAATCCCTTCAGCGAGTTGGCTTTGTGTCAGTTTTTTTTCTTTTCGTAACGCTTTAATCTGTTGTCCAATCATAGAGCACCTCTCGAAAGTTAAATTTAATTGAACTTTTTTATATACAAACAGGGTTCTGTCGTTTACTATAAAGTTAAATCAGGTTGAACTTAATAGTAAAGGAGAATCTGTATGACGACCACATCATCAAATTTGTACGTCTTGTTGCTCGGAAAGTTCATGTCACTGTTCGCCTCAAGCTTGTTCACGTTCGTCGCTGGATTGACAGTGCTCACGACGTCAGGGTCGGGGCTTCAGTTCGCCCTCGTCTTACTCGCAGGAACGTTGCCCCGTGTGTTGCTTTCTCCGTTTGCCGGCGCGTATGCCGACAAATTGAACCGCAAGCGCGTCATCATCGCGATGGAATCACTCAACGCCCTCTTGTTTTTCTTGGCCGGGCTCGCAAGTCTCGTCTGGACGTTCGGCGTCCCTGCTTTCTTGATTATCACATGTCTGCTCTCCGTCGTCTCGACTTTCTTATCGGTCACGCTGACCAGTTCAATTCCACTCTTGTTTGACGAGAACGGACTCCAACGCGCCAACTCGCTCATCCAAAGCATCATCTCCGTCTCGAGCATCGGTACACCACTGTTGGCCGGAGCATTGTTCACGTTGCTACCCGTCTCCACGTTCTTGTTCAGCTCTTCCTTCTTGTTCATCGTTGCCGCCTTGTTTGCCTCCCGCCTCACATTCCGAGCGTACGAACATGTTCCTACCGATCAATCGACGTGGGACGACGTCCGTTCCGGCTTTCGCTACTTGAAACGACAACGGGTCCTGTGGACGTTGACCGTTCTCGCGGCGTTTCTCAACTTCTTCTTCGTCGCTTCAGAGGTACTATTTCCGATTGCCGCATTACAGGAAATCGGCGTCAGCCCACTCCAGTTCGGCTTTTTGGAAAGCATGTTCGCCGTCGGCTTTTTAGTCGCCTCGCTCGCCCACGCGTTACCGCTCTTTAAAATCAAATATCGTTTAGCGACAACTCGGACTGCGCTCATGATCATCAGTTGCCTATTCATCGCGCCGGCGGTCCCGCTTTATTACAACTTCTCGGTCACGCCGGCCATCGTCTTCCTGACAGGGTTCGCCTTACTGAGTGGATTTTTCATCATCCGCGTTAATATTCCGATTCAATTGTTCTTACAAACGAATACGGAGCCGAGTTATCTCGGCCGGGTCATGGGCGTCCTCGAATCACTCGCCATGGGCATCACGCCGCTAGGATTTGTATTATTCGGGGCACTCAGTGAGTGGGTATCGACTGCGCTCCTATATGCGATTTGTATGGTCTGTCTGCTGTCGCTTACGTTGTTCGCGATGCACCGGATTCGGCACGACATCGCTGCTGAAAAGGCGGTCGTCCTCGGCGAATCTGAAAGTGCCTCGGCCCATCAGTGAACGCAAAAAGACATCGAACGTGTTCAGTTCGATGTCTTTTCTGTTGATGGGAGGACTCGCTTCTCCAATAGAAACGGTCCGAGCGGGATGACCGACGCCATGACCGCCATGACCAAAACCTTGAAGCCCCAGCTAAAGCGCCATGCCATGTAAACGGCGGCCGCCACGTACGCGACGAACAAGAAACCGTGGGCCGCGCCGACGATGCTGACGGCGAGCGGCATACCTGCTAAATACTTGAGTGGCATCGCAATCAATAAGAGGAGCAGGAATGACATTCCTTCCGTATATCCGAGCCATTTAAACTGTGTAGCGTTCATGATCGTTCTCCTTTTCAATCTATGCTACGTTCATCGTAGCCGAAGAACGAGCGGTTTGTCACAAGAGAATGTCATAAATTCGTCACGCTATTTGACGATTTGGTGAACGGTGCATGACTTTCGTTTCGACGAACTTGCGAAGGAACAAACCGTCGACCCCGATTTTCCCAGCGTTATAGCCGGCGACGAGGATAAGGACCGAGACGATGAGCATCGTCGGGTTCGTGCTGACCGTACCAGAGAGCAAGAACGCCATGTTCATGACGAGACCGAAGAAAGCAGCGCTGCGAGTCAAAGCACCGAGCAAGAGCCCGAGACCGACGAGAACCTCACCGTACGGGATCAAGATGTCAAACAAGGCAGCGTTCGGGATCGCGAATCCTTCCAGGAAAGCGGCCCACCAACCTGCGACGGCTGGATGGTCACCTGTAGCGAGCGACGCCGCGTTTTGAAGATACCCGCCTGACGAGAAGTCGCCTGTGACTTTGCCCCATCCGGCTGTGAGCCAGTGATAACCGAGCCAAATCCGAAGCACGGTCAAGATGCCGGTCGCGATGTTATGGTTTTGCCAAAACTTTGTGAACATGATAATTCCTCCTTGTTATGTTGAATGATGACTTATATGTGATTACATTCACAATATATCATCCATGTTCACCTTTTCACATATACTATGATAATCGTTCACGATTCGTTCATATGTGTGACACAGGTCAGTCACTTTTTGGAAATTGGTCAATAAAAAAAGACGTCCCTTTCGACGTCTCTTCTTTACATTATAAAGTTACTTCTTGCGGTGCTTGACCTTTTTTGTTCATAACCCGCATCGATTGTGGTGAGATTTTCAAGATGACGAGTTTCGGATCATCCGGTCCCTCGAACCAGCCTTCGAGCTTCTCATTCCACACTTTCTCTTTCATCGACTCGTCATCCGACACGGTCGTCTCACCTAAAATCTCGAGATACGTGTCCCCGACTCCATCCCCGTCATAACCAATCAAAATGTGCGTGTACGGATTGTTTTGCAACTCGTCCACTTTATCCGTATCTTTTGAAGTTGCGGTATAGAGTGTCAACTCATCATGGAAAAACGTCATGTAGCGGCTGTGCGGCTTCCCTTTGTAAACGGTAGCCATCGTTCCCACGTTACTATGGTCTAGAATCTGTTTTGCCGTTTGTAATGCATCCATTCTAAAAAACCTCCTTGTAATCGTCACTCGTATACTCTTTCCCCGGGGACAAGCGATTAAACACACGGACACAAAAAAACCTGCTCGCCGAAGCGAACAGGTTATCATATTCCTTAGAAAGGAAGATTAGATTTTTTCAACGTTAGAAGCTTGTGGTCCACGAGCTCCGTCAGTGATTTCGAAAGTTACTGCTTGGCCTTCTTCAAGTGTCTTGAAGCCGTCGCCTTGGATTGCTGAGAAGTGTACGAATACGTCGTCTCCGCCTTCCATTTCGATGAAGCCGTAACCTTTTTCTGAGTTAAACCATTTTACTTTACCTGTGTTCATAATGAACCCTCCTGAAATAAACGCTGTGCGTTCTAGTAGTGCCTTACTAGAAAAAACTGACCAATAAAAAATCACAAACCTATAGGATTATCTTAAACGAAAAATAATCCAAAGCGTTTTGTGAATTATGTTTCCAGCTATTCTTAATTAAGCACATATGTAATATACCACGGATAAATGCTTCTGTCTACTAAATACTTCGGTTTGCTAAAAATACTTTAAAAACGGGTAGATTCAAGTGAATCGATTGCTAGGAGGAGACGAAGATGATGGACCGAATCAACCCGAAACAAATTCGCGCAAGCATCGCAGCCCATTCCAATTGGAACGAAGACGAGTTACTTTCCGACACGCTTGCTTGGCATGCGGCGACGAGACGGGATCGCTATCCCGATCAACGGAAGACGTACGCGTCACGCATACCGCTGACGGAACGGATCACCCCCGTGACGAGTTCCCTCCCGCTCGAGATCGTCGATGATCTCGTCCGCCCCGTCTGGATGCGTCGGCTTGATGCCGAATATTTAAACTTGAGACAAGCAACGATACGACGCATCGATGTGACCGAGTACGGGGCCGTCGGGGATGGCAAGACCGACTGCACGCTCGCCTTTCGCCTCGCCTTGCGCTCGAATCGTCATGTGTACGTTCCGGCTGGCGTTTATGTCGTGCGAGGCATCCGTATCCCATCTAATTGTGTGCTCGAAGGGGCGGGGCAGGACGAAACGACGATCAAGCTTCACGACCAGGCACCTAAATATCGGCGACTGCTCCGGAATGCGACCCCATTTCTCGGAAACCACCATATCGAAATCGCCCATCTGACACTTGACTGGAACGTCGACCGACTCGGTGCTGTGGACCGAACGTCTAGCGGGGATACGGCTTCAAGCGCGTTGACACTCGCACACGTCACATTCGGATGGGTTCATCACGTGACGGCGAAAAACGCCGGGCTGCACGCGTTTGATATTACCGCCCCTCATTACCACTATCTCGGTGACGGCTTACGTGCAGCGAAAGGAAGCCGCTACGTCTGGCTCGACCGTTGCGAGGCGACAAATTACGGGGATGACGGCATTACGACGCATCATAGTGACGCCATCTACGTCACGAACTGCTACTGTCATCATCCACACGGTCGGACCCACACATCCGGCTTCTCGAATTCAAACGGCATCGAGGTCGATGACGGGTCACGGCATGTCGTGCTCGTGAATAACATGACCGAGGGCTGTTTCGGCGGGATCGAGGTCAAAGCACATGCGACGTCCTCGGCCGCCCACGACGTCCATATTTTTGGTCACATTTCATACCATGACAATCGCTCGTACAACTTCCGGCATATCGGCCATCACTTGGCGGACGACCCGGACTCGAAGACAGCCCGTTTCATCTCAGGCACGAACTTGGTCTCCATTGAACCGATCCGTTCCCCACTGTATGAGCGATCGTCTCCGCGCAGTCTCGTCGTGTCCGCTTATCAAGACGTATTCATTCATGGTTTCACGGCCGTCGGTGATCCGACCTACGATTATGAAGCCAATCCCGCCCTTGCCATTCAGTATAAATCACGTGACGTCCGCTTGAAACGGATCGCGACGAGCGGTTTCATGTCAGGACGCGCCGACATCGAGCTGTTCGGGGGAGCGAACCGGACCGACCGGATTACCGTCGAAGATGTGACGTGCCGACATTCGGCACCGATTGCCATTAAAATCGGGGGACGACTCTCGACAGTGACGCTTCGCCACATCGAAGGCGAACAAAAGGGAGGAGATGCGCTCATCTCCTCCCAAAGTCCACTCGATGCCCACGACTTGTTCGCTTACGGATTTTCAGAACGGGTGCGGAGCGACGCTTGAGCTGACTCGACTAGTTCGTCTAACCGCGCTTTATCCAAGTTGAGTGAGCTGACCGTCTGCTTCGCCATCATTCGAACGATGGCTTTATCGAGGAACCCCATCCGCTCAAAGTCATAGCCACTACCGACGACTTCGACGAAGTAGGCGTGCGCCCGTAACGATTCACCGTACGCACTTTCGAGTTCACGTTGCCGTTCTGCCGCGGTCGGCGTCCCGGCGCACAAGTACAGCCCGAGCGGACGTTCGAGCAATGGTCCCTCGTTTTGCTTCAACCAGTCCGTTAACTCATCTTGGACTTTCCCCATCCGAATGGAGCCTCCGACGATAACATGGTCGATCGTCCCCCAATCGACACCCGGTTCGTCGACCAAATTTTGCACATGGACGTTTCCAGACAGACGTTCAGCCAAAAGATGGGCGACTTTCTCACTCGTACCGTAACGCGACGTATACGCAATCAACGTCTTCATCTCGTTTCCCCCTTTGAAAGTCAGAGTCTATTTTTCTTATTCCCGATTACTGGAGAGAATATATAGGCCAGAAA
>NZ_JTLB01000018.1:0-73612 GCF_000798975.1 Exiguobacterium sp. ZOR0005
CCGTAGCCCCGAGGGGCTGCGCAGTTTTCTTATAGATGTTTTTGACTAACGTGCAGGCGGATGGCGGCCTCATCGAGCGGACGTTTGGCGACACCCGTCTCGACGGCGGCTCTCGCGACGGCTACGGCGACGGCCGGTGCGACACGTTCATCGAACGGGCTCGGAATGACGACCCCGTTCACGAGATCTTCCTCGGTCAATAAGTCGGCGATCGCATGGACGGCCGCTTCCTTCATCTCTTCGTTGATTTCTGTCGCGCGAACATCAAGCGCGCCGCGGAAAATTCCCGGGAAGGCGAGGACGTTGTTCACTTGGTTCGCGAAGTCCGAGCGGCCGGTCGCGACGACACGGGCCCCGGCGCTTGTGGCAAGGTCCGGCATGATCTCCGGGATTGGGTTCGCGAGGGCAAAAATGATTGGGTCTGTCGCCATCGAACGGACCATATCTTCCGTGACGGCGCCGGCTGCCGAGACACCGATAAAGACGTCGGCCCCTTCGAGCACGTCATCAAGCGACCCTTCGTGTTGTTTTTTGTTCGTCGCTTTGGCGATTTGATCTTTGAACGGGTTCATCCCTTCGACGCGTCCTTCATAAATCGCGCCTTTCGTGTCACAGATAACGAGGTCCTCGACGCCGAAACGCTTCAACAGTTTGGCGATAGCGATGCCCGCGGCGCCTGCTCCGTTCATGACGACACGGAGTTCAGGCATCGTCTTGTCGACAAGGCGTAGCGCGTTGACGAGACCGGCCAAGACGACGATGGCCGTGCCGTGTTGATCGTCATGAAAGACGGGAATCGGGAGCGATTGTTTTAAACGGGCCTCGATCTCAAAACATTCGGGTGCTTTGATGTCTTCTAAGTTGACGGCACCGAACGTCGGAGCGAGCAGTTCGACCGTTCGGACGATCTCGTCGACGTCATGCGTGTCGAGGCAGATTGGGAACGCATCGACCCCAGCGAAGCTTTTAAACAAAACGGCTTTCCCTTCCATGACCGGGAGGGCGGCCTCAGGTCCGATGTTGCCAAGACCGAGGACGGCGCTGCCGTCCGAGACGACGGCGACGGTATTGGCCCGGAGTGTATAGTCATAGGATAGCTCTTTATCGTCAGCGATACGCCGGCACGGCTCGGCCACACCGGGCGAGTAGGCGAGGCTGAGCGCCTCTTTCGTGTCGACCTCGACTTTCGGAGTCGTTTCTAATTTTCCGTGATGGAAAGCATGCATCTCGAGTGCGCGTTCGTTCAATGTTTTCATAAGTCTCTCCCTATGTCCAAGCGATTTTTTTATCTGTCACAACGAATCCATTGTAGCGAAGAAACCGCTTACTTTCGAGGCTTTTGCCTACATTTCCCGAAACGATTTCTGAACGATTGTTCACAAATGTTGGATTGCTTATAGGACTTGGTGACATAGCTTGAAACCAACAAAGGAAGTTGCGAATCAGCTCGCAACTTCCTCGTCATCAACTTTTCATTTTTCGCTTCTTCTTCTTCTCGGCGAGACGGGCCGCTTCGGCTTGCCGTTTCTCGGCGTAGCGGAGTTCGCGCTCGAGTTTGACGAAACTTTGATACCGTTTCGCGTCAAGCGTTCCAGATTCGATCGCCTGCCGGATCGCACAGCCTGGCTCTGCCTGATGCGAGCAGTCGCGGAACCGGCAGGCATCAGCGAGCGCCTCGATATCCCGAAACGTGTCGTCGAGATGGTCGGCGCCGTCCCAAAGCCCGAACTCGCGCATCCCAGGGGTGTCGATGACGAATAGGCCGTCGACTGCGAACAAGGCGCGATGTGTCGTCGTGTGCTTGCCTCGTTCATCGCTCTCACGAACGGCCTGAGTCGCGGCAATCGTCTCTCCGGCGAGTGCGTTCGTTAGTGTCGACTTCCCGACACCGGATGAACCGACGAGGGCAATCGTGCTCCCGTTCGGCAATGCGTTGCGTAGTGTTTCGACCCCATTCCCGGTGACCGAGCTGACGGGGTGGACATCGACACCAGGCACCGTCAACGTGAGGTCCGAGACGAGTCCATTCACGTCCTCGACTTGATCCGACTTCGTCAAGACGATGAGCGGTGTGGCCCCGGTCTCCCATGCGGCGAGTGAATAGCGCTCGAGGCGGCGCAAGTTGAAATCGTGCCCGCACGCCATCGTGATCAAAATATAGTCGACGTTCGCGCAGATCAGCTGTTCGCGCGTCTCGTTGCCGGCGGCTGCCCGTGAAAGGACAGTGCGCCGCTCAAGGAGACGTCGAATCAAGCCTTGACCATGCTCGCGAACGGTGAACTCGACATAATCGCCGATGACAGGATAGTCGCGCTCGCTCTCGGCCTCGTGTCGGAATTTTCCGGAGACGCTACACGTATAGGCCTCGTTCTCGGTCGTGACGGTGTACATATGTTGGAACTGTGCCGTGACACGTCCCGTTGTGATTGTTGTTTGATTCAAATAGAATCCTCCTCTTAGTGGTGGAGGACGGTCGCCCTCCGATTGGCTGACAAGGTCGGTACTGCATGGATTACGGTGCTCATAAAACATCATCCTTTCGTTGTTCGATAGCAGTAGTATACCACATCGATTGAGAACGCTAACATCTCAGTCTTCAGACCGAGGGAAAACAGGCCTTCCGCTCGTCGCATCTCGAAAAATAACGTATTATGATAAGAGTGTACTTAACGAGGAGGGATGACAGATGAATCGCCAGGTGAAGCAAGTGCTGTTCATCGTGGCCGCGATCTCTTTAGTTCTCGTTCTAATCGGCTTTTTACCAAATATGATCTTATTTGGTTTGGGGGCGCTCTTAGCACTGTGGGCTGGAGTCAGATTCATGGCTGTGACACATGTCGGCGCAAAAATCGGTTACGGCGCACTCGCCGTAGTCGGAATTCTCACGGTATTGTCGAATATTTGGGCATTGATCGGAATTTTGGTGGCTTGGGTGCTGTTTAAAGGGTATATGATGTATGCCAACCAAAAGCGGGATGTCGAGATTTTTAATGCGGACGGGTCGCGTGCGAGCGGAAGTAGCTTTCAATCGTTCGACCAAGTTTGGCAGAAATTTGTAAACCGTCGCTAAGATTCACAAGGAGGATATTATGATGAAGACACCATTTGACCAGTTTCGTGATTTAGCTAACGAGTTGACGAAAGAGATATCGAAAGAAATGAAGAAGTATCAAGACAAAGAGGCACCACGCACGAGCGGGGAAGCCGAATTGAACCGTCACATCCGTGGCGCTGAAAAAGAAGCGTTGTCGGTCGAGCGTCTCGTCGAGCGTCAAAAAGCGTTGCTTGAAGAATTGGCGACAAAACGCGATGACGCCAAACAGATGGCCGACAAGCGTTACGAGCAGACGGAACTGGCGAAAAAAGCGGGCGAAGAGAAGCTTGCTGAACGGGCTGCCCTTGAATCGAAACATTACGGGGAACAGTATCGTTACTTCGAAGGCTTGATTGATGAAGGAACACGTGAACTCGATGCCCTCGAACGCCGGGCCCTTGAGATGCGTTTGAAACTCGATGAGATGCAAAACAAACGTTACGAGTTCGCGATGCGTCAAAACATGGATTTGTTGAAAGGCGCGCTCGATCAAATCTTCGGGGCGGACACGTCAAAATCGCATCCGTTCACAGAAGAGGAAGAGAAGAAAGAGTCAGCTCCGGAAGAATCGGTCGATTCGGCGGATGAGGATGACTTCGAAGCAAAATTAAAAGAACTTGAGCGTCGTTTCAAGCAGGACTGACGCAACGGTTCGGCGATGGTCCGCGATTTGTTCGGACCATCGCTTCTTTGCTTCATTGTACATATCGTAAGAGAGGGGGAAGCAGAGTGGAGCGTTGGAACACACGACAAATTATCGGATTCATGATCATTTTATTTGCCGTCGGCCTGTTCATCGATATCGTGACAGGTGGCAACAGCATCTTGTTTAGTATGATTTTACCGCTACTCCTGCTTTATATCGGTCGTCGTTTCAGCCGGAAAGGAAATCAGCCGGTCAGCTATGTCTTTTATGGCATCGGCGGCATTATGCTCGTCGGACTCATCTTTTCGTCAGCCGCGTTCGGGTTCGTCTTATCGGGACTGTTGCTCATGTTCGGATATCGATTATATAAAAACCGTCCGCTCGAATCGAACCGTTTCCGCTCACACCTCCGGCAAGAGCAGGCGTTTTCATTCGGCACGAAAGAGTCGGGACATTACGTGTTGCAAGACACGAATGAATTTTTCTTGCTGCGAGACGTCGAGATGGACTTGTCGCGCGCCATCATTCCGGAAGGTGAGACGTTCTTACTGTTGAACGGCCTCGCGGGAGACGTACGGATCCTCATTCCGGCAGGGTATGATTACTCGATTGATGCATCGATCGGATTTGGGAAAATCCAAGTCGATGAATCGAACTATTCGCCGGTGTTCAACCGTCGCTTCTATACGGCGTCGGACGACTATCCGACGGCGACGCGCAAAGTCCGGATTCATATCGTGCTCATGAGCGGAAGTGTCGAGGTGATGACGGTATGAAAAAAGATTCTTACCCACGGACGGTCGTCTGGCATCAACTATTCAGCAGCCTGCTGACGGCGCTGTTCGTCACATTAGCCTTTTTAATAGGCGACTCGACTTCACTCCGAGATTTGTTCACGCGTGAAGACGGGTTGCCTTTCGGTGTGTCCATCCTCGTCATCGCCGTTTTGATCGGCAGTGTGTTCGGGGTCGGGTCCTACTTTTACTTACGCCGCGATTTTCGAGAAGTCGCGAACGCCTTATGGAAATTAGAGAACCAAAAAGAAATCACGTTTCGTCCATTGTCGCCATATCGCGACACGTTAGAGCGGATCGTGCGGATCAGTAAACAACGCACCGAGATGGTCGAGGTCGCCAAACGGGTCGGGGACCGACCTGTCAGCGTCGAGGAGGCACGGAGTGAGGCGGTCGTCGAAGAGCGTCGCCGTGTTGCCCGCGAGTTGCATGACTCAGTCAGTCAACAGCTGTACGCCATCTCGATGATGACGACGGCAGCCAAGCAGACGATTGACGTCAAACCGGACGTTGCCGCTAAACAAATCGCACAAGTCGAAGTGATGGCCCAAACCGCCCAAGCCGAGATGCGTTCGCTCTTGTTGCAGCTTCGTCCCGTCGAGCTCGAAGGGATGACGCTCAAGACCGGGATCGAGCGGTTGTTAGAAGAGCTGTCCCGTAAACAATCAACCGAGCTTGTCTGGCGGCTTGAAGAAGTTCATTTATCCCGTCACACGGAGAACGAGCTGTTCCGGATCGTTCAAGAAGCGATCAGCAACACGCTCCGGCACGCCAAGGCGAAGCGGCTCGAGATTGAGATGCGGACCGTCCAACAGACGGTCATTTTAAAAATCAATGATGACGGCATCGGGTTTAATGTCGATGATACACAAGTCGCCTCATATGGCTTACAATCGATAAGAGAGAGGACGGCCGAGGTCGGTGGGACGTTACGTCTCGTCAGTGTGCCTGGTGCCGGTACTCAGATTGAAGTGCGCGTGAAACAACAAGTGGAGGGATTGGAATGATTCGAGTCGTATTAATTGATGACCATGAGATGGTCCGGGCCGGGGTGTCGGCTTTCTTGTCGACGCAACCCGACATCGAAGTCGTCGGCGAGGCCTCGGACGGGGCGACGGGCGCGGAGCTCGCCATCGCGGAAAAACCGGACGTCGTCTTGATGGACCTCGTCATGGAGCCGGTCGACGGGGTCGAGTCGACGAAACGCATCAAAGCGAGTTGGAAAGAAGCAAAGATTTTAGTCGTCACGAGCTTCTTAGACGATGAAAAAGTGTATCCGGTCATCGAGGCCGGTGCGATGAGTTATGTGTTGAAGACGGCGAACGCCAACGAGATTGCCGATGCGATTCGTCAAACAGCGGCGGGGAATCCGGTCATGGCCGCTCAAGTGACCGGTAAGATGCTCGAGCGCCTCCGTCATCCAGAAACGACGCTTCATGAGAGTCTGACGGCACGGGAACGTGAGATTTTACAGCTGATGGCAGAAGGAAAGGCGAATCAAGTCATCGCCGATGAGCTTTATATCTCTCTCAAAACGGTAAAGACGCACGTCTCGAATATTTTGACGAAGCTCGACGTGTATGACCGGACCCAAGCCGTCGTTTATGCGTTCCAGCACAACTTGGTAAGTAAATGAGCGTTGTCGTGATTCCGACGTTAGAGACGGAACGGCTGACATTGCGGCCGCTCGAGGTGGTCGATGCAAGTCGGCTGTTCCCGATTTTTTCGAACGCGACCGTGTTGAAGCATTATGGAATGGAACCCCACGCCACAGTTGACGAGACGGTTCACATGGTGACGAACATGATTGAAGGGATGCAGGCAGGGACGGTCATCCGTTGGGGGATTGTACGTAAAGACGATTTGACGTTGATTGGGACGATCGGCTTTCATAATCTCGTTCCGCGCCATCGACGCGCTGAAATCGGGTATGAGATTCATCCGGACCATTGGCGTAACGGCTACGCATCTGAGGCGTTGCAGCGCGCGCTCGACTATGCCGCTCATGTGGCAGCGTTTGAACGAGTCGGGGCAATCGTCTATACAGAGAACGTCGCCTCGCAACAATTGCTTGAGCGGAACGGATTCTTTCAAGAAGGCATGCTCCGGCAATATATGCGTCAAAACGGTGGGGCGCATGACGTTTACATGTATAGCTACATACATGAAAGGCAGGATCACGAGACGTGATCCTGCCTTTTAGCGTTTCTGGGCTTGCATCTGTTCATCAATCTCCGACAAGTACTCCCAGCGCTCCATCTTCGAATCGAGCGCTTCTTTCAGTGTCGAGATTTCGGCGTACACATCATTCACTTTTCCGATGTCGCTACCGGCTTCGGCCAAGCGGGCCTCGGCCGCCTCGATGGCAGACTCGAGCGAGGCGATATCGTCCTCAATCGTCTCCCATTCCTTCTGTTCTTTGAACGTGAACTTGACGACATCCGTTTTGACTCGTTCTTTCTTCTCTTTCGGCTCTTTCTTCGCTTGAACCTTCGTCTCTTCGAGCGAGGCCAAGTAGTCACTGTATTCGGCATGATAGACGTTGATCGCACCGTCTTCAAACGCGATGAGCTGTCCGGCGATCCGGTCTAAGAAATAGCGGTCGTGGCTGACGGCGATGACCGTTCCAGGGAATGACTCCAAATAATCCTCAAGCACCGATAGCGTCTCGGTGTCGAGGTCGTTCGTCGGCTCGTCTAAAAATAAGACGTTCGGTTCGTCCATTAAAATGCGAAGGAGGACGAGACGTCGTTTCTCGCCGCCGGAAAGTTTTGCGATCGGTTTGTATTGGGCGTCTGGCGTAAATAAGAACCGCTCGAGCATTTGGCTCGCCGTGATCGACTCGCCGTCCGGCGTGTGAATGACTTGGGCGACCCGTTCGATCTCGTCGATGACGCGGCGTGACGTGTCTTCGAACTCGACCTGCTGTCCGTAATAGCCGAGATGCACTGTCTCTCCGTGCACGACTGTACCGGACGTCGGTTCAAGCCGTTTGGCGAGCAGGTTCATGAGCGTCGTCTTTCCGCTCCCGTTCGGGCCGACGATGCCGTATCGTTCGCGGCGACCGAACAACCAGCTGAACTGTCGGATGATCGGAGTGTCGTCATACTGGAACGATAACTCATCGACGTCAATGACTTTCTTACCGAGACGGCGTGACCCGACGGACACGTCGAGTGTCTCGTCTTCAGCGAGTGTCTCTTGATGCTTCAAGTCCTCGACGCGTTGGATCCGGGCTTTCTGTTTCGTCGTCCGGGCTTTGGCGCCGCGGCGAAGCCACGCAAGCTCGCGCCGTAAGATGTTTTGCCGTTTTTGTTCCATCGAGTGGGTCCGTGCTTTCCGTTCGGCCCGTTTCTCGAGAAACAGCTCATAGTTTCCGTCATAGAAATAGCTCGTCCCGTCGGCAATCTCTAAAATGTGGTTCGTGACACGGTTCAAGAAGTAGCGGTCGTGGGTGATGAGCAGGATGGCTCCTCGATAATCGGCTAGAACGGTCTCGAGCCAGGAAATCGTATCGGCGTCAAGTTCGTTCGTCGGCTCGTCTAACAAAAGGAGGTCGGCTTCATCAAGCAGGGCAGCGGCCAACGCAACTCGTTTTTGTTGACCACCGGATAACGAACCGACTTCAGCCGTCACGTCCGGAAGACCGAGCCGGTTCAAGATTGACTTCAATTTTGCCTCGGTTTCCCAGGCGTCGGCCGCGTCGACAGCTTGCTGTGCTTTCATGAAGCGCTCCAGTTTTTGCTCACTCGAGGGGTCGGTCTCGAGTTGTTGACGAGCCCGTTCATATCCTTTCAGCGCCTGGACAGACGGCGTATCGCTCGTGAATAAAGCGTCCAAGATGGTCTGTCCGTCGGCGAATTCGACCGTCTGTGTCAAATAGCGGATGCGGTAGTCGTTCGGATGCTGCATCGTTCCGCGGTCGGCCGTCTCGACGCCGGCGATGATTTTCATGAACGTCGATTTTCCCGAACCGTTGACACCGATGATGCCGATGCGGTCACCCGGATGAATCGTCATCGTGACATCATCAAATAACACTTTGTCGGCGAATTCTTTATGGATTCCTTCGATTGCAAGTAAACTCATGATAACTCTCCTTCAACGATTTGGCGGATTGCGGCTTCGACGGTCGCGGCGATTTCCTTGTTCGGGATGTCGGCCGGGTCGATCGCAGGCAAAAACGTCACATCGACTACACCTGGTTTGATGCGATTGGTCGTCTCGAGCAGATGATGACTCCCTTGAATGGCGACCGGAACAATTTTAGCTCCGCTCGACGTTGCGAGTGTCAAACTGCCGGCCTTGAACTCTTTGATTGGGCCGCCTTTTGAACGCGTCCCTTCTGGAAAGATGATGATAGATTGTCCCGATTTGATCGTGTCAACACCTGAACGAATCGCCTTGATCGACTGGCGTCGGTCACTGCGGTCGATGAAGATGCAACCCATCAATTCCATCCAACGGGGAATGATCGGGAACTTTTGGACTTCGATTTTCGAGATGAACGCCTTCGGATGTTTCGTCGCTGTTATCATGATGGGGACATCGAAATTCCCTTGGTGATTGGCGACGTAGACGACCGGCTCATTCGGGATGTGTTGTTGTCCGTGAACCCGGACTTTCGCTCCGGCAACCTTCAATAGAAAGCTTGCCCATTTATAAGCGACGCCTTGAACGTAGCTGTATCGCTCCGGCGTTTCAAGTTTTTTTGCCTTGTTCATAAAAGGCAACGTGACGGGCAATACTGCGAAAAATGAGAAAAACCAAACAGCGGTGCGAATCATAGGTGTGTCTCCTTTCAGTGTAGCGCGCAATAAGAAAGAGTCTTCTTCTCGCACGGAGAATCCGACTCTTCGGCATGAAACCTTATTCCCAGAAGCGAGAATCGCTTTCCTCTTCTTCTTCCTCGAGTTCGAACGTAATTCGTTTATGCACCGGGTCAACGACGAAATAGGCACCGTCCTGTTCGATGCTTTTAATTTGCATCGCCTGGTCGCTCCCGATTTCAAGGGTGAGCCGAATTCGGTTGTCCCCGTCAACGAGCAGGATGCCATCTTCTTTTAGCCAAAGCTCCATGACCGGTGAGTAACGTAATAACCATTCGTTCGATAAGGGGATTTCGTTCATACGTGTATGTGCCTCCTACGGGATAAATCCGTTTTGCGATCTACTATCTTCATTAGAATAACAAAACTGACCGCGGAAGACGAGCGTTATGTAGAGCGTTTACGTGAACTCGAGTGCATCCGAGCGACGATCCGATTGATCCGTTTTTGGTCTCGACGTTCCTTTAACAGGACGTTCGTTTGGGAAGCGAGCTGCTTCAACGAGGATAGTCCCATCGCGAGCAAGGCCGCGAACAAGAACATCCCGGTCGGATCTTTGAAAAAACCGGTTTGGAACGAGACGGACAAACCGACGACTGAGAGAATCGTGGCGAGAAAGTAAAATAGCATGAGTGACTCTTCCTTTCCGAATGGATTCAAGTAAATCCCGAACGTTATGTTCGTTCGACAACTGGATGAATAATCCCTTTTTCTGTCGAACAAAAGAAAAAAACGCCTTCTCTATGCGAGAGGCGCTTACTCTTGGACCATTGTGACGGAAGACGAGACGTTCGTATCGACACCGTTCGAAAAAATAAAGCTGAGAGAAGCGAGAAGGGCGAAGAACGTAATCAATAGTCCCTTCATGAAACGTTTCGCAAAAGAGCGAGATTGAACATCAAACATTATATATCCCCCGTTCGGCCATGGCTGAAACTTAATTATTAAACATCACTCCTTCTATAATAACGTTTTCAAAAAGTGGATACTAGATGGAAAATCACCGTTCACGAAATTGTCATAATGTTGTAACGATTTAAAGAGATAGTTTTAATATTTGGCGCAGTGAAAACTTTCGGACGTTCACTAAATGTTCACATATGGTTGGAGCGAGAAAAACGAACATGATATGATTAGGAACGTGTGTAGGTAGGTATACTGACAGTAATAGAAGAAAAAAGGATGTGGATTATATGGCATTACGTGCAGGAGAAGTAGTAGATTTAGTTGCGGAACGTTCAGCTGACTTTGGCGTATTTATCGGCAACGGTCGCGAAGAAGTGTTGCTTCATCGAAAAGAACAGACAGAAGAAGTCACAGTCGGGCAGACGGTGCGTGTCTTCTTATATCACGATTCTGAAGGGCGTCTCGCTTCGACGATGACGATCCCGAACGTGACGTTTGATGATTATGAATGGTTTGAAGTGACCGGTGTACGTTATAACACGGGCGTGTTCGTCAACATCGGGATTCAAAAGGACGTGCTCGTCTCACTCGACGACCTTCCGGAAAATCGGTCGTACTGGCCGAAAGAAGGCGACAAGTTATGTGTCCGTTTAAAGTATGACCAAAAAGGTCGTCTTTTAGGTGAACCGGCACATTATGCGTATTTGAACTTGCTCGCCCGTCCTGCGAAAGAAGAGTGGGGCAATCAAGAAGTTCAGGCGATCGTCGTCAACAGACGGGATGTCGGCGTCAACGTCTGGGTCGAGAACGAATCGCTCGGCTTCTTGCATGAAGCGGAGATGACACGTTGGCCGCGGCTCGGCGAAGAACTAACGGTTCGCGTGACGCAAGTGAAACAAGACGGGACGGTCCTCGTCTCGATGAAACCGCGGGCGTATGAAGCGATCGACGGCGATGCGGGCAGCATCCTCTCTTATATTGAAGAACGTGGGGGCCAGATGCCTTACGGGGACAAAACGGCACCTGATATCATCGACCGTGAGTTCGGGATGAGTAAAGCGGCGTTCAAACGGGCGCTCGGCAAGTTATTGAAAGAAAAGCAAGTTGAAAAGCTCGACAACGGGTATAAATTGAAATAAGATTACTCATGCCAAGACGGCTATGAAAAGTTTTAGAATGTATTTCTTTCATTTTAGAAACAAATACGTTATAGTTAGTAAAGTTGACTATGAGGAAACATTGAAAGAACGTCTGCAGAACTAAACCTCAGACGTTTTTTGTATGAACAAAGGAGAATATAATTTGACAAAATTCCAAGATTTACAGTTAAGTGAAGCATTAGTAAAAGGTGTACTCAAAATGGGCTTCGAAGAAGCTACACCGATCCAAGCTGAGACAATTCCTGTCGCACTCACAGGAGTGGACGTATTAGGTCAAGCACAAACAGGTACAGGGAAAACAGCAGCTTTCGGTATTCCGACAATTGAGCGAATCGATCCAAAGGCGCGTCAAGTCCAAGCACTCGTTCTTGCACCGACACGTGAACTTGCGATTCAAGTTGCAGAAGAATTGAACAAAATCGGTGAGGCGAAGCGCGTATACGCCCTCCCAGTTTACGGTGGTCAACAAATCGATCGCCAAATCCGCGGCTTGAAAAAGAACCCGCAAATCGTCGTTGCGACACCAGGACGTCTCATGGACCACATGAAACGGAAGACGATCAAACTCGACGAGATCCAAACGGTCATCTTGGACGAGGCGGATGAAATGCTCAACATGGGCTTCGTGGAAGATATCGAGATGATTTTGAAAGGCCTACCGGTTGAGCGTCAAACGCTTCTCTTCTCGGCAACGATGCCACCACAAATCAAGAAGATTGCTGAGCGCTTCATGAAGTCGCCAACGATCATCAAAGTAAAAGCGAAGGAAATGACAGTTGAGAACATCAACCAACAGTTCCTCGAATTGCGCGAAGGCCAAAAATTCGATACGCTTTGCCGTTTGATCGACATCGACTCGCCAGAACTCAGCATCATCTTCGCTCGTACGAAGAAGCGTGTTGACGAAGTGACAGAAGCACTCATCAAGCGTGGCTACACGGCTGATGGTCTTCACGGTGACTTGACACAGTCTAAGCGTGACCAAGTCATCCGTCGTTTCAAAAACGGCACGATCGACATCTTGGTCGCAACAGACGTCGCGGCACGTGGTCTTGATATCACAGGTGTCACACACGTATACAACTTCGATGTACCACAAGACCCGGAAAGCTACGTGCACCGGATCGGACGTACAGGCCGTGCTGGTAAAACAGGTACAGCCCTTACGTTCATCACGCCACGTGAATTCGGTCAAGTGAAAGCAATCGAACGTGTAACGAACAAGAAAATGAACCGTCGTCACGTACCGACAATCGCAGAAGTGCTTGAGGGCAACCAAAAGCAAACGGCTGAAGAATTGATCGAACGTGTACAAGCGGGCGACTTCAAAGCGTACACGCAACTTGCGACTGAGCTTCTTGAAGAATACGAAGCAGTCGAGCTTCTTGCAGCGGCACTTCGTGGATTGACGAAAGAGCCAGATTCAACTCCGGTTGAAATCTCGTATGCAGAGCCAGTACGCGTCAAGCGTCAAGGTGGACGCAACGACCGTGGTGGATACCGTGGAAATCGCAGTGGCGGCGGCGAACGTCGTGGCGGCGGTGACCGTGGTGGACGCAGCGGTGGCGGCGGTGGATACCGTGGCAAACGTAGCGGTGGAGACGACCGTCGTCGTTCAGACGACCGTGGCCCACGCCGTCCGCGTGACTAATCAATAACGAAAACCGCATTTCCTTAAGTGGATTTGCGGTTTTTTTTTTGGTGTCATGCTACACTTGATGAGTAGAGATGGAAGGATGAGGTGTCAACGGATGGTAGAACTAAGTTTCGGTCTTGTCATACTATTAGTATGTGTATTGGCGCTGAAGCCAATCATATCAAAGACGGACCGACCTAATTTTCGATATATCCCCGTAGCGACATTACTGTTCGGCGCGATGATTTGGCTCGTCATGGCAATCGGCGTCGGCGGGAAGATGGGTATCGGGTACGGTGTGATGAGTATTGTGTATTTCATTGCTTGTTTCGGTGCCTATATGTATGTGCATACACGAGCGAGCTGATACCGGCTCGCTTTCTTATTTGAAAATATAAGATGAGGTGATGAGTGTGGATGCAGTGGACGTGATGATGAATCCGGATGAAGTCGAAGTGACGTATGAACCGATTCTTGGAGCCGCCACGTTTCAAGTGGAAGGCTATATGGTACATGGTCAGTTCAGAGGAGACTCGCTCACGCCATTCTTTTATGACGACGACGTGCCGGTCGAATATCAACTCGATATCGCCAAGCGGATGGAGCGGATTGCCGCCGAGAAACTACGCGATGCGAAGCAGTTCGTGACGTTCCGTTGTCGGGCGGAGTGGATTCTCGAGGAAGGGGGCGAAGCGTTTTTAGCCCCGTTACACGAATTGAACTTCCCGCTCCACCGCATTTATGTGACGATCCAAGGGACCGATCTCGTCGACGTGTCCAGGTTGTCACGCGTCGTCCAATATTATCGGTCGTACGGTGTGAAGATTGCGCTCGACTTTGCCGAATCGACGAGCATCGAGGATATCATGGCTATCGCCCCGGAACTTCTTCTCGTCGATTTAGGGACGATGGTCGAGAAAAAGACGTTGTCGGTGACGTATCCGCAAATGCTCCAGACGATGGAGTATATTGCCTCGAGATTGGGGGCGCCGCTTCTTTATAAGTCGATCGACCACGTCGGCCAACTGCGCTACGCCTGGCAACACGGCGGGCGCTATTATATGGGAGGATTGCTCGGACGTCGGACGGAGACGCCCCAGCAAGAGACGAATGGGATGACCGTCCTGACCCAAGAAGTCCCGTCGTTCTTCCTGCACGATCAAGAACGCCTGCGCCGTTTATATGAGCTTGAGTTTGAGTTACATCGTCAAATCCAAGATCTCGTTCAGACCGGGAAATGGTCGAAAGACAAAAAGGACGAATGGCTACTGCATATCGCTGCCAAACTTGAAGGGATGTTCGTCCGTTACTATTTGACCGACCGCACCGGGTTTCAGACGAGCGCGAACGTCTACCAGGCGGACGCGGAATGGAAAGTCGACAACACGTACCGTGGCTACAACTGGAGTTTTCGTCCGTACTTCATTCAGACGATGGCGGCGATGAGTGTCCGCGGACGTGGTTATTTGTCCGAGGATTATCGTGACTTCAGTTCGAACGAAGTGACACGAACGTTCAGCTATCCGCTTCCGGACGGTATGTTCTTGTTCGCCGATTTATCTGAAGACTACTTATATCAAAACCGATTATTAGATTGAAAGAGGGATGAACTATGCTTGATTACGATTACGACGCTTTACGTGAAATTGGACGCATCGTCGCCTTGGCCCGAGATGAGATGGCGAAAGCCGTCGCACCGGGAATGACGACAAAACAGTTGGACGAGATCGGCCAACGGATTCTCGAAACAGAAGGGGCGGCATCGGCGCCGATCACGATGTATGAGTTCCCAGGTTACACGTGCATCTCGGTCAACGAGATTGCCGCGCACGGTATCCCGGGTGATCTCGTCATTCAAGACGGAGACCTCGTCAATATCGACGTCTCCGCCGTGAAAGACGGTTATTATGCGGACACAGGCCGGACGGTCATCGCGGGTACGCCAAAATCGTCACAGCACGAACGTCTCGTCGAAGTATCGCTCACGTCGCTTGAGGCTGGGCTCAGTAAAGTGAGGGCCGGGACGAAAGTGAACCAAATCGGGAAAGCGATCTATGCCGATGCCCGGAAAAATGGCTTCACGGTCATCCGCAACCTGGCCGGACACGGATTAGGGCGTACGCTCCACGGGGAGCCGGAGTCAATCTCGAACTATTACAACCGCGAAGAGAACGATATTTTGAAAGTCGGTCAAGTCATCGCCGTCGAGACGTTCATCTCGACGAAAGATGAAGTCGTCTATCAATCGGAAGAAGATGGCTGGTCGCTCTTCACGCCGAACAACAGTCTCGTATCGCAATTTGAACATACGGTCGTCGTCACCGAAGACGGCTATGAAGTGTTGACGGGTTCGTTCCGTTGAATAAAAAGGCAGATGACACCCGTCATCTGCCTTTTTTACTTCAGTTGAATCGTCTCTTCGGCTAAACGTCGTATCAGGGCCCAATCAGGCCGCGGGTCGTCCGGGATGATGAGTTTTCCGTCTTCGACCTCAAGCGGTGTGTCGAGCAGGTCGGTCTCGAAATAGGCGCTCGTTCCGGCCATGTCGGCCGGGTAAGCGGCGCCGCTCAAGGAAGCGAACAAAAGCGTATGGTAACGACCGATGGCGGACTCATACATGCCGCCGACCCAATACGGTACGTTTGCTTCCCGAATGGCGAGCGCCTCGGTCAAACCGCCGACACGGGCCGGTTTAATGTTGACGATGCGCCCAGCGTCGAGGCGGGTCATCGTTTCAACGTCTTGCCGGCAAGTGATGGACTCGTCGAGACAAATCGGTGTCTCGAGCCGGGCCTGTAAATCGGCAGACGCGACCCAATGTGTACTCGGGAACGGCTGTTCGATCATCAAGAGGCGATACGCATCCAACTGTTCGAACCACGAGAGTGGCTGTTCGACCCCGCTACCGTTCAAATCGATCATGAGCGGGGCATCAGGAAATACGGCCCGGATCTCGTTCAAGGAATACAACAACTCTTCGGGTGCCGCCTTTAACTTGATGCGATCGAATCCGGTCTCGAGTGCCCCTTCGATCGCTTTCAGTGTCTGGGTCAAGAGACCGATGCCGATCGTCCGGCCGCAGGCGACCGTGTCCCCCGCCCCGAGCAGTTGTTTCAGTGTCTTCTGTTGACGAGCCGCCTCAATTTCCCAACAGGCACTCTCCCACATCGCCTTGGCCATCGGATGACCGATGATGGAGCGGAAGCGTGGCGGAAACGACTGCGGCGACACAGGTTGGCCGTCCAACAGTTTGGTGATGAGTTCCGAGACATCGATTGTCGAACGGACCGTCTCTGCCGTGTACCAAGGCGTCTCGAAGGCGACGCCTTCCCCGTATCCGACGAGACCATCCGTTGTCTCGAGCCGGAGGATGATCGTCCGTCGCGTCGAGAGGACGGAATGGGCGGTCACGATCGGGTGTTTGAACGTCAACGGGACGATATATAATTCAGCGCGTCGAATCATGGGCGGTCTCCTTTAGGCGGTGGCGCATCAGCTTCCCGTTCGCGTTGCGAGGCAGTTCGCGGACGATATGATACGCCTTCGGATGTTTGTAGCTGGCGAGATGTTCTGACAACAAGCGTTCCAGTTCGAGCGGGTCATACGACCCGACGATATACGCGACAGGGACCGTCCCCCATGTCGCGTCATTACGGCCGGTGACCCCGGCATCTTCAATGCCAGGGCAACGACGGAGCACGCTCTCGATTTCAGCCGGGTAGACGTTCTCGCCTCCCGAGATGATCAAGTCGCTCCTCCGATCGTGGACATACAAATAACCGTCTTGGATTGTACCCAAATCTCCGGTCCGCCAAAACCCGTCTTCCGTCCAAGCATCGGCTTCGGGCTGTTTATAGTAGCCGGGTGTGACGGTCGGTCCGCTCACCTCGATTTCTCCATCCGAATTGACGCGGACTCGTGTCGGCAAAATGGCTCGACCGCTCGAACCGAGACGATCGAGTGCTTCCGCTGGGAGTAACGTCGCGACTTGTGAACACGTTTCGGTCATCCCGTACGTCTGGGCGACGGGGATGTGGCGTCGCTCCGCCTCTTCAAGAAGCGGTTGTGGCACCGGGCCACCCCCGACGAGCACGACGCGAAGAGCATGGCGCTCGAGTCCGATTGCGAGCAACCGATCGAGCATGACGGCGACGAGTGAGACGTGGGTGATGCATTCGGCTGCGATCAAGTCAAGTGTCCGGACGGCCTCGAACTTCGTTTCCACGTACAACGTTGAACCGAAGCAGGCGGCGCGGTACACTTGAGCGAGCCCGCTCATATGAAATAGCGGGGTGACGACGAGCATGCGATCGCGTGCGTCATAGCCTAGGTGGTGCCGAGCGGCCTCGGCGCTTGCGACATGGTTGCCGTACGTCTGTTTAACCGCTTTCGCGCGTCCTGTCGTTCCGGACGTGAACATGAGCGACATGACCTCGTCTTGTTTCCACGTATGATGGCCGGCCAGGGGTTCCGCGTCGCGCATCGTGAGCATGAGCTGTGGAACCGGGACGTCGAGCGTTTCGTCGACGAGCAAGAGGTCGACATCCGCCGTCTCGAGTTGCGTCTTGATCTCATTGTTTGTCAACCGCGTATTCAGCGGGACGAGCACTTTGCCGAGCAATAGGACGGCGTGGATGGCGATGACGTAATCGGTGCTGTTGGCTGCGTACAGTCCGATGTGACGGGCATCGGGTGCGGTGCGCTTTACGTAGTGAGCGAGACGTGCGCTCTCGTTCCATACCGCTCCCCATGTCAGACGGCGTCCGGCCGCGACGAGGGCGATGTGATCGGTCGGATGGTTCAATACATTCATCGGGCATACCTCCAAAAAAAGAGTAGCGAAGTCGCTACTCTCGTACAGATTAAGGGAAACGCGGGAACTGACCGAAGTCCGGGTCGCGTTTTTCTTTGAACGCGTCGCGTCCTTCTTTTGCTTCTTCCGTCGTGTAATAAAGGAGCGTCGCATCGCCTGCGAGCTGTTGGAGACCTGCGAGGCCATCCGTGTCGGCGTTCATCGCCGCCTTCAAGAAGCGGAGCGCAGTCGGAGAGTGTTGCAAGATTTCTTGGCACCACTGGATCGTTTCTGCTTCGAGTTGCTCGAGTGGGACGACCGTGTTGACGAGGCCCATGTCGAGTGCTTCTTGCGCGTCGTATTGACGGCAAAGGTACCAAATCTCACGGGCTTTCTTATGGCCGATGATGCGCGCCAAATAGCCTGAGCCATACCCGGCGTCGAACGAACCGACTTTTGGTCCGGTTTGACCGAAACGGGCGTTATCCGCGGCGATCGTCAAGTCACAGACGACGTGCAAGACGTGTCCACCACCGATGGCGAATCCAGCGACCATGGCGATGACCGGTTTCGGGATGACGCGAATCAAGCGCTGAAGGTCGAGGACGTTCAAGCGTGGGATCTCATCGTCACCGACATAACCGCCGTGCCCACGAACCTTTTGGTCTCCGCCTGAACAGAACGCCTTTTCGCCTTCACCTGTCAAGATGATGACGCCGACTTCTTTGTCGTCACGGGCGCGCGCGAACGCGTCGATCAATTCGTTGACCGTGAGCGGACGGAAAGCGTTCCGCACTTCCGGGCGGTTGATCGTGATTTTGGCGATCCCGTTCCACTTCTCATATTTAATATCTTCATACGTACGGACCGATGTCCAGTTTGCTACTGATTCCATTTAATTTCCCCCTAAAATCAATTTCTTTATCATTGTACCAAATTGTTGGGCGTTCTCGATATGTGGAGCATGACCTGCAGCCGAAATTTCGTGAATTTGAACGAGTGGATGTTCATCGCGCATTCGTTTCGCGATTGCTTTGAACTTCAGGTCGTGTTCCCCGACGATCAAATCGGTACGAGGCAAGCGGTCTAGAACCGGCCAAAGTGACGGCATACTGCCGGTCCCGATGGCGCAGAGACTGTTCGCGAGTGCCGATGGGTGTTGCGCTAAACGCTCGGGACGAAGGGAAGCGCGCATCTCGGCTGTCTGATGCCAAAGCGGAAGCTGTTCCCAACGGTCGACGAACGCCTCGATGCCACGCTGCTCGAGAAAAGTGGCGAGCTCTGCGTCTTGCGCTCTACGCTCCCGCCGTTCGGTCGCGGATTCGAGTCCGGGGGTCGTGCTAATCCCGATGAAATGCTCGACGCGTCGATCGCAGACGGCGAGTGTCATGCCGATGCGGCCGCCGAGCGAGTAGCCGATGACCGTCCAAGGTCGATCGTCGAGGTCGAGCAGGGCAGACAAGTCCCGGACTTGTTGACTCATGTGCAGGCGACCTCGTTCGGGACACGCCGTTCGGCCGTGCCCGAGGAGCGACGGGGCGACGAGGTGGACCGGGAGATCCGGGAAACGTGTGAGCCAATCAGCCCGTCCGGTGAATCCGTGTAGCAACAGGACCGGTCGGCCTTGCCCGCGTTCGAACACTTCATAAGCGACGCCGCGGATGTGGCGAATCATGTGCCGTTCTCCAATGTGAGTCGGTCACAGATGGAAGCCGTCCATTCGCGGTGCGCCAAGACGTTCGCGGCCCGGTCAGACGGGAACTCGATCACGTGGACGCCTGTCTCGATGGCATCCCGGACGTCTTCCGGTCGCTCGACCAAGCGATAGGTCAAACCGTACGTTTCAGCGAAGCCGCGCACGTTCAAGTCAAGCGGAGTTCCATACAAGTCTTCGAACATTTGCGGCTCGATAGTGGCTTGAGGCAGGAACGAGAAGATACCGCCCCCGTTGTTGTTGACAATGACGACCGAGAACGAGCCAGGATGTGTCTTTAGCAACTGTAAAGCGTTGCTGTCATGGTAAAACGCCAAATCTCCGACGAGGAGGGCTGCTTTTTCTGTGTCGTGACACGCGCCGAGCGCACTCGAAAGGATCCCGTCGATGCCATTCGCGCCCCGGTTGGCGAGCACGTCGATCGTTTGTCCGGCTGCAAGCGTCGTATCGACGTCGCGGATCGGCATGCTGTTGCTGACGAAAAGTCGTTCGATCGATGTCGCAAGCAAGTGGCGTGCCAATGCGCTTTCTCCACGGAGGCCGTGTTTCGCCGACTCACTGACGCGTTCGAACGTCATGAAACGATTGGCGTAACGAACATCATACGGCGTATCGATAACGGTCAAATAATCGCGCGCGTCCCCGTAAACGACGGTCGCGAGACTAGAAGGGTCACGGAACGATCCGGGCTGATCGATCACGAGTTGTGTCGTGTCATCGAGCCATTGGTTCAACCGTTTCGATACCGGGGCGGCGCCGAAGCGAATGATCGCATCCGGCAGCCATTCACCGGAATGTTCACTCGCGAGCCACGTATCATAGTTGGCGCATACCCCTTCGAATCGGCGCATCCCGCTGAGCGGATCTGCGAACACGGGGATGTGATACGTGGTGGCTGTCGTATGGATCGACTCAAGCCATTCAGCTGGCGTGCCCGGACCGACGACAAAGACGATCCGGTCGGCCGCGACGATGTGTTTAAAACGAGTCAAATCGTTTGGAACTGGTCGCGCGTAAGCGACTCCGTACGTTTCTGGGACAGCGGTGAGGAGATTTTTTAACTGCTCGATGTCCGGCAATAACGGTTCGCGGAACGGGACATTCATATGAACCGGCCCGAGTGGGGCTTGCATGCTGAGGCGGACGAGCCGGCCGACGCCTTGCCCCATGTAATGGTGCGCTTTTGCATCCGGGACCGGCAAGTCGAGGCTCGTCTTCACGTGCTCGCCGTAAAGTCGGACTTGGTCGATGGCTTGCGGGGCCCCGACGTTTCGCAATTCGTGGGGCCGATCGGTCGTCAAGATGACGAGCGGCAATTGAGCGATATACGCTTCGGCGACCGCGGAAAAATAGTTCGTGGCGGCCGTGCCGCTCGTACAAATCAAGGCGACCGGACGAACCGTCTCGGACGAACGCGTCAGGCCGAGGGCGAAGAATGCGGCCGACCGTTCGTCGACGACGATATGGTGGCGGACTTGTGGATGCAAGTACGCGGCCATGGCGAGCGGTGTCGACCGTGAACCTGGGCTGATGACGATGTCATGCACGCCTTGTTCGACGAGCTGGTTCACCATGTGCGCGACCCATGCTGTTAACGTGTCGTTCATGACGGATTGCCTCCTGGGGCGACGGGATGGAAACCGAGTGCTTGTTTGATCGGGCTCAATTTCATCTCGGTCTCTTCTAATTCTGATTCGAGTTCAGACTCCTGGACGATTCCACAGCCTGCATACATGGCGACGAACTGGTGGTGGACGAGCGCGGACCTGATGGCGACGACAAACTCGCCCTCGCCGTCGGTGTTCAACCAACCGAACGGGGAACCGTACCAACCGCGGTCGAATCGTTCAATGTCACGTAGCAAGCGGACAGACATCCGTTTCGGGGAACCTCCGAGCGCCGGCGTCGGATGCAGCGACTCGATGATGGACAAGATCGAAGCGTTCGTATCGAGCGTCGCTTGGATCGGTGTGTGCAAATGATAGACAGAACGCGTCTCTAAAACCTGGGGTGATTCAGGTGCTTTGATCGTAGCTGCGTATGGGTTGAGTGCGTTTTTAATCGCCTTCACAACGATTTGATGTTCTTCTAGGTTCTTTCGGTCTTGAAGCAACTGCGCTTTCGCGATTTCGGCCTCGCTGTCCGTATCGGGTCGTTTCATCGTACCGGCGATGGCGGCTGTCTCGATGTAAGGGCCTTGTTTTTTAAGCAACCGCTCCGGTGTGGCGCCGAAAAAGCCGATTTCTCGTTTCGGTTGATATAAAAACACGTAGCTGCCCAGTTGTTGGTCCGATAAGTGACGGAGCGTCTGCGCGAACGGGAACGCCTCGTCCGACGTTTGATAAATCTCTTCGCGGGCGATGACAATCTTTTCGACTTTCTCTTCGTTGATATATTGTTTCGCCTGTTGGAAACTCGATTTAAAGTGGTCGACGCCGTCTTTCACTTGTGAATAGGTAGGTTTTTCGGTATCCGGTGCGTGGAGCGCATTGAACTGTGCCAACTGGTCGGCCAATTGAATTAAATATTGCTCGACAGAACGCTTAGCGGATACGAGCGTCGACACGGTCAACGTATGTTTGTCACCGAGACGGCGGTATAAAAATTTAGGGACGACGAGAGACGCTTCCCCGAACGCCTCCCACATGTTTTTTTGGGGCCGGACGAACGTGTCGAATGAAAATCCGGAGAACGCGTAAATCGTCGCATCGACGTCGCGGCGATGCAAGCTCCAATCATACTGGAGCCGTTGAAACCGTTCCGGTCCCGAGGCGCTTAAGACGAGCGCGTCCGCACAACCGAGCATTTCGAGCGTGCGGTCAGGTGAGGCAAAATAGTAGTGTGACGTCTCTGTGTTCTGAATGATATGAAACGCGTCGAACGAAGGGATTTCCCACGTGTACGATGCGAGGACAGGTCGTTGCCACGCGCGAGCGCGTTTATGGGCCTGTTCGATTCGTTGTTTAATGTGTGTTTGAGTATCTGGCATGAACGAAAAGCCTCCTCAATCCAATAGAATTCTCATCTTTTAGTGTATCATGACTTGACGGCTGAACCGTCCGTCAAATGCTCGGAAATAGGCGAGACCGTTTCGAGCGGCGGGCATTGACAGATTTTTTTACATAGACGTAAACTAACGAAGGGAGGGGAAGAGATGAAACAGAGAGAAAAAGGCGCATACTGGCGCATGATTCGTCCGCATACGTTGACGGCAAGTTTTATTCCGGTGTTGCTCGGAACGTTCATCGTCATCGGTGAGGTCGAATTGAAGTGGGGACTGTTTTTGGCGATGCTCATCGCCTCGGTCTTAATTCAAATCGCGACGAACTTGTTCAATGAATATTACGACTACAAACGCGGGCTCGACCACGAAGGTTCGATTGGAATCGGGGGCTCGATCGTTCGTGACGGCTTCACGCCGGGGCAAGTGCTCACCATCGCCCTTGGGATGTACGGTGTTGCCGCCGCGCTCGGTTTGTATATCGCCGCGTCGACAAGCTGGCATCTATTATGGATCGGGGCGCTATCGATGGTCGTCGGTTATTTATATACGGGCGGGCCGCTACCGATTGCCTATACCCCGTTCGGAGAACTCGTGGCCGGTTTGTTCATGGGCTACGTGATCATCGGTATTTCGGGTTACATCCAAATCGGGATGGTGACGACAGAGTTGCTCATCGTTTCGTTCCCGATGGCGTTGTTGATTGGTGCGATTTTACTCGCCAACAACATCCGGGACTTAGATAACGATAAAGAGAACGGTCGACGGACGATCGCATGTCTCGTCGGGCATCGCCGAGCTGTGCTCGTCTTGGCAGGATTTTTCGTGGCAGCTTTAGTCGGAATTCTCGTCGGTGTGTTCGTGTATGGTGTTACACCATGGGTATTGCTGTCACTGTTCACGATTCCACTCATGGTCCGCGCTGTGAAGCGGTTCTGGGTGAAACGTGAACCGGTTGAATTGATGCCGGCGATGGCGATGACGGCGAAGGTGAACACATTGTTCGGGGCGTGGATGGTCATCGGTCTGATGGTCGCCCGCGTGATCACATAACGTAAAGGAGTGGGGAAAATGTCAGTCGTCAAAGAAATGTTAGCGTTCAATGAACGATTCGTGACGGAAAAACAGTACGAGCAGTTCGTATCCGATAAGTTTCCAGATAAAAAAATCGTCATTTTGACGTGTATGGACACACGATTGACAGCTTTGTTGCCACAGGCGCTCGGGCTCAAAAACGGGGACGCCAAAATTATTAAAAATGCAGGAGCCGTCTTATCGCATCCGTTCGGTTCGGTCATGCGTTCGATTCTCGTCGCTTTATATGCGCTCGGAGCGGAGGAAGTGATCGTCGTCGGACACTATGACTGCGGGATGGCCGCCATCGATCCGAACGCGGTCATTGCTGAGATGGAGCGGCGGGGGATTGACCCTCAGACGCTTCAAACACTCAAAGCGTCCGGGATGGATTTGGAGAAGTGGTTGCACGGATTCGATTCGGTCGAGGCGAACGTCATGAACTCGGTCAGCTTGATTAAGAATCATCCGCTCTTGCCACCGGAAACGAACGTCCATGGATTTGTCATCGACCCGGGAACGGGGCGACTCGACGTCGTCGAGGTGTGAATAAGAAAAGGCGAACTCGACTGTCGAGTTCGCCTTTTCTTATCCGTACGTATTGATTGGGATATCTTTATAATCGTCTTCTGTTTCGCCTTTTTTCTTCGCTTTCTTGTTCTTCTTGAAATCACGTTCATATTCTTGTTCGCTTGGGGACTTGAAGAATCGCATCCACGTGGCGTTGATCTCGGAGCCGATCAAGATGATCATACCGGTCAATTGAAGCCATAATAGTGTCACGATAATTCCGCCGAGCGAACCGTACGTCGAATCGTAGTTTCCGAAGTTCGACACGTATAGACTAAACCCGAGCGAGACGAGTTGCCACGTGATGACCCCGAAAATGGCGCCTGGAATCGTGCTCTTCCAAAAGACGTGTTGCTGGGGTGCGATTTTATAGAAAATCGACAGCGTCAAAATCAAGATGACCGTCGTCAGCGCGTAACGGAAAATATTGATTAAGATGACCTCGGCCCCGGAAATCGGAAGGAATTCCATAAGGAACGAGATGATCTGCGACCCGAACACGTTCGAGACGATGAGGAGCAATACGCCAACACCGAGTAAGAACGTCAATCCGAGGGCGATGCCTTTACTGACAAAGAAATTTCGTTCGTTGTCTTCCCCGTAGGCGTGAATCGCCATGTTGATGAGCCGCTCGACCCCTTTCGAGGCCGACCAAATCGCTAAAATCGCACCGATGGAGAGCAGTCCGCCACGCGGTTCCCCGAGCGCTTCAAAGATGCCCGATAGGAACTCGGTCGCGGCCGCGCCTGGGGCCAAGTTGTTCAACTGCTCTTGGAATGACGCCTGTGTGATGTCAAAGAACGACAGCAGCGCCAGAATGAAGATGATTCCTGGGAAAATAGATAAAAACCAAAAAAAAGCGAGCGTCGCACCGAAGTCTTGGACGTTATGCTCTTTAAATCGGCGCAATAATTCTTTTCCGAACGCGAGCCAATTCTTTTTTTCTTTCACTTCTTTCGTGTCCATAGCATGCCTCCTGAACGTTATCGTTAGAAACTATCTTCCCGATTTGTGAGGAGGTTACACTATAAATTCAATCTTCAGCCAATGTTTTGTCGTAGAAGCGCTCTGAAGACTGACTAAGCAATTCTGCGAGCGAGGGCGGACGGACGGGAAGGTGGCTGAGTGCACTCCGTTTGATCCACATCGGTGTGTAGGATCCTTCCGTCTGTTCGGCTTGAAACTCTTCGCCCGTCCCGGTCCCGAATTTGCCACCGGTGACGCGGGCCCAGTAGTAGGGGTTCAATTCACCGTTGAATGCGACATGGGCGGCGACGCCTTCAAGTTCGACGTGTACGCCGAGTTCCTCGTATGCTTCGCGTATCGCCGTTTCTTCGGTCGTATGGCCAAATTCGACACCTCCGCCCGGGAAGACATAATAAAGGACGTCAGCTTTTTCGCGACGAATGAGGGCGATCTCATCTTGTTCATTGACGAGAATGATGGCGCTCCGTTGTTTCGTTCTCATGAATTCAATCATTCCTTTCTTAAAACCGAGAACAAAACGCATCGACACGGCGGTCGATGCGTTAGCTCAGTCACGTGTTGGTTGTTCAAGTGAAGCATACATCTCAGGCGTCAGTCCGTTGTCATGAGAGCCGATGACTTTCCCGGCGACACGCATGCCGAGACGAAGTGCATCTTCAATCGAATGCTCTTTCATGAGCTCGGAAATAACGGCAGAGAAGAAGGAATCCCCGGCGCCTGTGGAGTCGGCAACTTTCACTTTCGTCGTCGGCACGTGACCTTGTTCGTTCGTGCGAAGGTCGACGTAGACGGCTCCGAGCTCGCTCATCGTGACAATCGTGAGCGGCGCTCCTTTCATGGCGAGCACCTCGGCGACGCGAAGGGCATCGTCAACCGTGACGATGGACATATCCGAGAGAATCTCGGCTTCTTCGCGGCTACAGATGAAGCCCGTGAACCCTTGGAGCAAGTGACGGTTGCGTTCGATGACCGAGAGGTGACCACATACACCGTATAGCGGGAGTTTCATCTCACGGCACAATTCAATCGTCTCGTTTAAGACGTTGACCGATAAGTCGAGGTCGATGGCGACAGCCGCGCTCTCGGCGAACACGGTATCGATGCGACGGAGGATGCATTGTTCCATCATCGCCTCGTCAGGTTGTTTTGAGATTGACGTCTGGAGGTCACCGTTATTGTCCATGACCGCGAGCCACATACCCATGCCGTTGTCTTCGAGCAAGTCGACGTGTTCGACATTGACGTTCAAACTGCGTAGTTCTTCGAGGACACCGATTCCGATTTGATCGTTCGTCACGGTCGAGACGAACCGAACATCGTTACCGAGGACACCTAAGTTCTGAGCGACGTTTCGTCCGGTGCCACCGTTTGAGAAGGCGATATCTCCGACGTTTTTCGCATCTTTATGGAGCGGGGCGAACGACGTTCCTTTTATGTCGACAAACACTTTGCCGATTACTGCAATCGTATTCATACCTTGTACCACCTTTAGTCAATCTACCTATTGTTTCGGTCTGTTAGACACATTGTTTCAATTATAGCGAAATCGGCATTTGCTTTCAATGACGGTTTCGTGACGTGTCGAAATTTGTCAGTCCCACGATGAGCTGAGCAGACGGAGACCGTTCAATATGACGAGGATGGTCGACCCTTCATGTCCGACGACGGCGAACGGCATGACGAGCAGTTCAAAGATGTTCGTCGCAATCAAGACGAGGATGACGCCGAGGGCGAAGATCACGTTTTGAAGGACGATTCGATTCAGTTTGCGCGACTGCTCGATGGCTGAACTGAGGCGGACGAGGTCGTTTTTCATGAGGACGACATCCGCCGTCTCAAGAGCGGCGTCTGTCCCTTCGCCCATCGCGATGCCGACGTCGGCTGTGGCAAGAGCGGGGGCGTCGTTAATGCCGTCACCGATCATGCCGATCGACCCATACTCTGCCTTCAACAACTTGATTTGTTCGACCTTCTCATCCGGCAGGCACTCGGCGATATAACGGGTCAAACCAGCTTCTGTCGCGATGGCCCGCCCAGTCGCCTCATTGTCGCCGGTGATCATGATCGTGGCGATACCGAGACGGTTCAAGCGCTCGATCGCTTGCTTCGCTTCTGGACGTAGCGTGTCACGCAAGGCGAAAGCCCCGAGGGTTCGGGTTTCGTCACTGATGAAGACGAGCGTATGGCCGGCTTCTTTCAATCGTTCGACTTGATCAAGGAAAAAGTCGCCGCTCGCGTCCGCGAATTTTTGTTTGCCGACCCGGTACGTGACGCCGTCAATCATCGCCTCGATGCCTGAACCGGTGACGTCTTTGAACTGTTCCATCGTGCCGGTATGTTTTCCCGTGTAGGCAACGAGCGCTTCGGCGAGCGGGTGCATCGAATGCTCTTCAATCAAACTGACGATCCGGAAGACGTCATGTTGCGTGACGTCCGGGTGAAGCAGAACGTGCTGGACTTCGGGTTTTCCGATCGTAAGTGTTCCTGTTTTGTCGAACGCGATCGCTTTGAGCCGCCCCATGTTCTCGATATGGACGCCGCCTTTAAACAAGATGCCGTGTTTGGCGGACGAGGCGATGGCGGCCAAAGCGGCTGGCGTGATCGCTGCGACGAGCGCACAAGGGGAGGCGACGACGAGCAAAATCATGCCACGATATATGCTCGTCTCGAGCGACCAAGGCGTGAAGACGGGACCGAGCAAGATGATGGCCGCAACCGAGAACAAGACGACTTGGACGTAACGTCCTTCGTAGCGGTCGATGAATTGGGCGGACGGGGACTTCTCTTCCTGCGCTTGTTGGACCATTTGAATGATCTTTTGGAACAACGTCTCCGTGGCGAGTTTTGTGACTTCGAGCGTCAAAACGCCGTTCAAGTTCACACTCGAACCGAACACGTCGTCACCGACGTTGCGCTCGACTGGAATCGATTCACCTGTGATCGCAGCTTCCTCGATCGAGGCGCTACCGCTCAAGATGCGTCCGTCGACCGGGATTCGTTCCCCAGGGCGGACGTAAATCCGGTCCCCGACCGACAGTTCGTCGATATGCACGACGTCTAACCCGCCCTCGTCGTTAAATCGGGTCGCTTGTTCCGGCTGCAGTTCCATCAGTGATTCGAGGGCGCGTTCATTCTTGTTCATCGTGTACGTCTCGAGCGCACCCGATAAGGCGAAGATGAAAATCAAGATGGCACCTTCCATCCAATAACCGATCGAAGCGGCTCCAATTGCCGCGATGATCATCAACAGCTCGACGTTTAGCGACCTTGTCTCCCACGTGTCGGTCAATCCTTCCTTCGCTTTAGCGTAGCCGCCGATCAAAAAGGCAGCCAAATAAAGGGTGACGTGAACCCAAGACGTTCCAACTTGTTTTTCGGTGATGTATGCGAGTACAATCAATACACCGCTGATGAGCGCCATGATGAGCTCGATATGTTCGAACCAATTTGCCCGTTTGAAGACGTGGCTTTTTTCGTGTGTGGCGGTTGATGTGTTCATGAGGCACCTCTTTCTAATTGAGAATATATATCATTCAAATGATAATTGGTGAGGATGATTATCATTATCTTTTGCCTAAAATTAAGGATTAATCGGTTATTAAGCGAATACCTTATTTATAATGATTATCATGTAAGTTCATTTTATCATGGAAGATAACAACTCACAAACTAAAAGATTAAGGAGATTTCGTGTCATGCCCAACTTGTTTCAACGGCCTTGGACCGTTACATTATTGGCGTTGTTTAATACATTTTTATGGGGAAGCGCCTTCCCGTTCATCAAACTAAGCTACGAAGAACTTGAAATCGGGGCGGATGAGTACGGACAACAATTGATCTTTGCCGGTGAACGTTTCTTGCTCGCCGGACTATTGCTGTTGTTGATCAGTCGGACCGTCTTTAAGCGTCCCATCCGTTTGACGGTCGGGCGTGTGAAAGCCTACGCGCATCTCGGTGCGTTTTTGACGTTTCTACAATACTTGTTTTTTTACGTCGGATTGTCGCTGTCGACGGGGGTTCAAGGATCGATCATCGCCGGGTCGACTTCGTTCTTCCAAATGGCACTCGCTCACTTTCGTTATGAAGACGACAGGTTGAACCGTTTGAAAGGGATCGCGCTCACACTCGGGTTCTCTGGCATCGTCATCGCGAACTGGCCATCGGCGAGTTCGGAGATCGGTTTTGGGGTCGGCGAGATTTTGCTCATTCTTGCGATGATCTCGGGGGCGTTTGGTAACTTGATCGCAAAAGATTACTCGCGTAGCCATGACGTCGCACCGATGACGGCTTGGGCGATGGTCATTGGCTCGCTCGGACTGCTTGTCGTCGGCGTGGTGCTTGACCCGAGCGGCGTCTTCTTGCCATACACGATGAAGACTTACCTGTTCTTACTCTACTTGGCTCTTTTATCCGCAATCGGGTTCACGTTATGGAACACGCTGATGAAACATAACCCGGTCAGCCGTGTGTCGCTCTATATGTTCTTTGTTCCCTTGTTCGGGGTGTTGCTATCGAGTGTCATGCTCGGAGAAACAATTCCGTGGAACGCACTCGTTGGATTATTGTTCGTCGTCGCCGGTATTTACTTGTCCACTTACTTCCAAGGCCGCAAACGCGGCCCTGTGAGCAAATGACAGAGAGACGCGGTTGACGAAAATGTGTTCTCATGGCAAAATATATTAAAAATTCTGAATTCTTTCAGTTCACTGTCGGTCTTCGTCGTAAAGACTTGCGTACACAGATTGGTAAAGGAAGGAGGAAGGGAACGTGACGAGAAACCATATTGTCCGCAACATACTCGTCTCGCGTCAGCCGCGTGATGAGTACGTCAAGTACGTGATGAAGTGCGTGAGTCGAGGGTTGAAAGAGCACCATGATCAAGTGGATGCGCGCGCCGTGCGGCAAGGTGACGACATCCAGACGAAGTGGCAAATCAACGACCGGATTATCGAGGTGACGCTCAAGTCAGACGTATTGGCCACACTTGAGACAGAACCGTTCGCGCTCGATGAAGTGTTCATTCAGGCGTTCGAGCGAAATGACGTCCGCGTCGGTCCGGCGAGAGAATAAACGACAAGGGATGGGGCTCCTGAGAGCACCATCCCTTTTTATATATCGATCGGTTTGGCTTTGGCCGTGAACAGACTGACGGCGAGGATGCCGAGAATGAGTGCGTACATGAGGAAGTACACGTCTTTTGGCAAACTGATCCAAAACGCCCCAATCATCGGTCCACTAATCGATCCGACGCTGAATGCGATGCTATAGAGCATATTCCCCGTCGGTAAAAGCGAACGCGGCAACACTTCGGTCATATGGGCGAGGCCAAGAGAATAGGTTGACCCGAGGCCGGCACCCGCTAAAGCGAACAAGACGAGCAGCCAGGCGTAATGGTCGACGGCCAAGTTCGCGAGCGCGAACAACAACGTGCCGAGCGTCAACACGATTTGCAGGATCCGTTTCTTCCCGAAATGGTCGGCGAGGCGGCCGAGCGGGAGTTGGACCGCGATGGATGCCACGATGAACGTCGTAATGAGCGTACTCGTCTGGGCGAGGCCGATGTCGTTTCGGACTGTAAAGATAGGCAAGTTCGCGTTTAGGCTCGCTTCGAGAAAACCGTATGTAAAGGCAGGGAGAAGCGTATACCCGGCACCGATCAAGACGAGCCGGATTCGTCCGGTCGAGTCGGTCTTCACTTTCTCGGCTTCAGGAAATTCGTTCTCCACTTTAAAGATGAAGAAGAGTGAGGCGAGACAGAAGAAGATCAAGACGAGGAACGGTAACCAAAAATGAATGTCGACGAGCGGCGCGATGAGCGGACCGACCGCGAAGCCGAGACTGAACGACATGCCGTAATACGCCATCGCCCGGCCGAGACTGCGCTTTTCGCTCACGGACGTCACCCATACTTGCGAGCCGTAATGGAGCGCGGAGTCACCAAAACCGATGACGAAGCGCATGACGGCCCAGGCGAGAAGCGTCGGCCAAAGCGGTAAGAAGAACGTCGCGAGCGCGGTCAAGACGATGCCTAAGACGATGGTCGGCCGGAACCCGTATTTTCGGACGAACCGTTCGAGCAGCGGCGCCGAGACGATGACGCCGAGATAGAGCATCGTGGCGTTCAGGCCATTCAGCCACGCGGGGTTCCCGTCGCGTTCGATGAGCGTTGACAACAGCGGGATGAGCGCCCCTTGAATCAAACCGGAAATAAATACGATGAGCAATAAAATCGAAAAACGAAACCGTTGCATAGTTCACCTCGTCGTCACATAGTAAAAAGCTGAGAAGGTTCTCAGCTTTTTGTTTCGTCAATCGGTTGGGAGAGATGGTTCAAATGTAAGAGCTCGTCGTCCCAACTGCCTTGACTAAAGACTTCATCACGGTCTACTTTGTCTGAAACGAATGCGGCTGTCAATAAGATGCTAAGCACACCACCGAAAATGATGATGGCCATGACGGTGATCATGAATACATAGATGGCAGTCATCTCATACACCTCGATTCAGTTTATATAGTAAATATTTCCCGATGTGAAGGAATCAAAACGGGTCGGCGACACGTTTTTGGAAGTCGATGTTCGGATAATAGGCTTGTTTGACGAGGGCGTTCGGTCCGAGACATTTCACGGCCGGGCAATGACAAGACAACGTCGCGTTCAAGGCGCTGTTCGTCCACGTCTCATACGCCTCTTGAAACGAAGTATCATACAGTGTCCCGAGTGATCCGAGCTCGTCGCCGAAATCGGTGACGATGATCTCGCCGTCGAATATGTTCGTGTTCAGACGTGAACGACCATCTGGGTCGTTTCGGACGGTGACGTTCTTCGCTTCATGCAGCCGCTTCAACAAGGCTCGGTCTTCCGGTAAGTCGGAACACGCATAAAACGGTAACGTACCGAATAACATCCAGACGTTTTCGTCGCGCGCGTCGAGCAGATCGTGGATGGCTTTCCGAATGTCCGGGAGCGAGGCCGATTCGAGCGCACTCGCAAAATCGGCGGGGTACATCGGGTGCACCTCCATACGCTGACAGCCGAGCGAGACGATTTCCTCATGGATCGCCTTCAAGTGGGGGATCGTCCGTTTGTTGAGCATCGTCTCGGCCGAAACGATGATGCCTTCTGACGTGAGCGCTCGGGCGTTATCTTTCATCGTCTGGAGCATCTTCAAGCGTGCCGCCTCACTCGGTTTTCGATCCATCATCGCAAAGCCGCCTTCTAAAAAGTCGGCGTCCGTTCCCCAGTTATGCGAAATGTGCAAAACGTCGAGGTAAGGGGTAATAAGATGGTAGCGAGACAACGGCAACGTCAAGTTCGAATTGATTTGCGTTCGTGCCCCGCGTTCCTTGGCATATTTGAGCAGCGGCACGACGTAGTTGCGGACCGATTTCATCGATAGCATCGGTTCGCCGCCTGTAATCGAGAACGCACGTAAGTGTTCAATCTCGTCGAGACGCGAGATGAGCAGTTCGAGGGGAACTTCAGGAGTTTCGGTCTGGTCGAGCATATAGCCGACGGCACAGTGTTCGCAGCGCATGTTGCATAGTTTGGTCGTCGTCACTTCCACGTTTGAAAGGACGAGGCGACCGAACTCGGTTTGATCGAGGTACGCTTCCCAAGGATCAAACGTTGTCGAGATGTTTTGCATGTTGATTCCACCTTTTCATCTAGTCACACGAAATAGTATGCTATAATAACAACTCTTTGTCACGAACCAAAGGAGCGATCATGAGATGGGTAAATCACGAACCGATACGGCAGGAAAAATGAATGTGTTGAAATCGAGAACGGAATTGCTCTGTCTGTCAGTCAATACGTTGGACGAGCACACGACGCCAGAGGATTTGCATCGCCTGTTAGCTGACATTGATTCCTTACGTGCGAAAGTCGTACGTTACGCCAAAGATTTAGAACAAGGATCGAAAGGATGAAACACATTGAAACTGATCGTAGGAGATTATAAGAGCGTCACCGCCGAACGTCTCGGGATTAACGGGGAAGGAATAGCGACCATCAATCGGATGGTCGTCTTTATTCCGAACTTGTTGCCGGGCGAAGAGGCGAAAGTCGAGATCACACGCGTCGAACGCAACTATGCCGAGGCTCGTGTCGTCAAGCGCGACAACGCGTCAAAAGACCGCGTCAAACCGCCGTGCCCAATCTATGACGAGTGTGGGGGCTGTCAGATTCAGCATATGAGCCCACGCCTGCAAATGGAGTATAAAGAAGAAATTGTTCGCAACGCGTTCCGTCAAAAGACGAAGCTGAACGTCGACAAGTCGGACATTCGCCCGACAAAAGGGATGGAAGACCCGTGGTACTACCGAAACAAATCCCAGTTCCCACTCAGCGTCCGTCGTGGTGAGATCGTATCAGGTCTCTATAAACCGAACTCGAACACGCTCGTCCCGATTGAACATTGTATGGTCCAACAGCGCGACACGACGAACATCAACAACGCCATCGTCCGCATCTTGAACGAACTCGACATCCCGGTGTACGATGCTCGTCGGGATACTGGCTTTGCCCGTACTGTCGTCGTCCGTTCAGGTTATAAGACGAACGACGTCCAAGTAGTCCTCGTCGTCGGTCATGAGGACGTGCCGGACTTAGACGAACTCAGTGACCGCATCATGGCGTTACCGAACGTCGTCTCGTTTCATTTGAACATCAACTCGAACCGTTCAGGTGTCATCTTCGGCTATCGCACCATCCACATCGCCGGGCAAGAGAAGATGGACGAACAACTCGACGACGTCCATTACCACTTGTCGCCACGCGCGTTCTTCCAATTGAACCCGGCCCAGACCGAGGTCATGTATCGGGAAGTCGTCGAGGCGGCCGCGTTGACGGGTGAAGAACGTGTCATCGACGCGTATGCCGGCGTCGGGTCAATCGGGCTTTGGCTCGCGCCGCATGCCAAAGAAATCCGCGGCATGGAAGTCGTCCCGGAAGCGGTCGAAGACGCTAACGCCCACATGCGTGAGAACGGGTTCAACCATGCGACGTACGTCGAAGGCCGGGCCGAGCACTGGATCCCGCGTTGGGTGAAAGACGGATGGATTCCTGACGTCATCGTCGTCGACCCGCCACGGACCGGAGTGGACCACCAACTGTTGAACGCGATCATTTCTTCGAAAGCACAACGACTCGTCTATGTGTCGTGTAACCCACAGACGCTCGCCCGTGACGCAGACCAACTCATGAAAGCCGGATACAAAGTGAACTACGTCCAGCCGTACGACATGTTCCCGCAAACGGCGCACGTCGAGTCGGTCGTCGTCTTCGAGAAGAAGAAAAAGAAAAAATATTGACGGGACGGTGAAAACGCTTGCTAGGAAAGCGTTTTCACGTTATAGTTCAGATGTCAGACTTCTTTTATCAATAGAAGCGGAGGAACATCACATGATCCCACATGAAAAAGTGCAAGAGCTCGTCCATAAAGCGATTGACGCACGGTCACGCGCCTATACCCCTTACTCGAAGTTCAACGTTGGTGCCGTCGTCATCGATGAGACGGGGAAAGAAGTGTCAGGTTGTAACGTCGAGAACGCCTCATACGGTTTGTCGATGTGTGCTGAACGGACTGCCATCTTCAAGGCCATTTCGGAAGGTAGCAAGACGATCGAGACGGTCGTTGTCGTCGGTGACACGGACGGGCCGATCTCACCGTGTGGCGCCTGCCGCCAAGTCATCGCCGAGTTTGCGGGCGACGACTTCACGTTGATTTTGGCGAACATGGCCGGAGACACGAAAGTAATGACAAAAGAAGAGATGCTTCCATACGGCTTCTCGCCAAAAGATTTAACGTAAAAGGATGCGGCCGAGCCGCATCCTTTTACGTTAGTCATATTTTTTCTCGCTGACGGAGTCGTTTTTGGAGTGTCGCTTTCGTTTCTCATCTTTTACTTCTTGGTTCAGTTCCTCGACTGGGATTGGATCGACCGTCTCCATCCCTTCTTGATCGAAGATGCTGTCTTTGTCCGTATCGACGGCGTCCGGGTTGTCGAAGCGACGCTTAGATGGTTGATTCTGCTTTTTCATTCGTCTCGCCTCCTTGTTTCTCTGTTATTCCACTTTCCGATTTCGTGTAAACGCTTTACGAAATGGTTTCGATTTGAAACAATGGTGGAATTATCCGTACATAGTGACTAAGGAGGGGTAACGTATGGATAAGAAAGTTTTAATGGGCATCGTGCTCGGTGTCGCCGGTGCCGCGCTCGTGGCGCCGAAAGTGGCGGCCTTGTTGACACAAGACCGTGATGAGGATACATGGAGCAAGATGGACCGGATGGAGAGCGTCGATTCGGACAAAGATGAGGCCGAGGAAGGGCTCACTCAACTCGATTCGAACCACCGGGCCGAGTGGCAGGCGAACGGCTTCCCGCAGACGCACGCCGAGCGTGAGCGTCTCATGAACGAATCCGAAGAGTCTTTCAAAGGTCAAGACATATAAAAAAGGCAGCCGCGGCTGCCTTTCAGATTGAAGACAAAGTCACGTTTCAGGCGAGCTGAAACGTGACTTTGTCGTTTTCGGGCCTTGAGGCGCTCTGCCCGAGACCCTGTCCAGCCTGCCATCTTCTTGAGATTGAGGGCAGCAAAGGTGAGCATCGCCTGCATTGAAACTTTTTCAAGTCCCCGGTAACGGGTCCAACGCATGCCATGCTTCTCTTTTGCGTCCGCGAACACGCGCTCGATTGTCTGTTTCCGACGATCATATATGTTGCGGTTCAATTCGGTGTGGCGGAGTTCTTCGACCTCGTCCATATAGGGTTGCCAGAGGTATCGCTCGATGATCCGCTGGCACGAGCTCGTCTGGCGTGACCATCTCCAGTTGTGTTCGATTGATTTCCGATTCTGTTGACTTCCTGCTCATCGGAATCGCCTCCATGACTGGTTCTTTATCTTTCATAAGGCTACTTGTTTCATGACCGCCGTTAAATATATATTTCCCTAGTTCCAATTTAAAACACATGTGTTTTTCCTTTAACGATTTTTCTAGGGGTTTCGTTCCATGATTTAGTATGTTAATTTGGCAACTGTTAGGAGGTTGGACATATGAAAAATTCAACTAAAGAGTGGATTTACATTTTGTTTCTCGCCGCAGTAACATTCATGTATTTCTTTGTCGATGGGATGACCAATACAACAAAGACTATAGTCACCATTGCAGTATTTATAGCTGTTGTTGTACTTAAGTTTGCAGTCAAAACTACTAAGGAGGACTGAGAGCATGCCTAAAAAGTCAAAACTTTTATCTCTTGTAAGCATCGCCTGCATTGAAACTTTTTCAAGTCCCCGGTAACGGGTCCAACGCATGCCATGCTTCTCTTTTGCGTCCGCGAACACGCACTCGTCTAGCGTGACCATCTCCAATCGTGTTCGATTGGTTTCCGATTCTGTTGATTACCTGATCGTTCGATTCGCCCCCATGACGGGTTCTCTACCTCTCATTATAAAAAAGGGACGAGGGTACGAAAAGAGGGATTGATGCGTGGACCGACCAAGCGAGCTGTGTCCGGTCGGGCAAACAAAAAACTGCAGACAATGTTTTGTCTACAGTCTGATAGTCAGCCGCAGCTGCCTTTTTTATATGTCGAATTCGTCATCCGGTAGCAGTGGCAGGCCGAGTGTGACCGTCGTGCCTTGACCTACTTCGGAAGCGAAATGAATCGACCCTCCGTGACGTTCCATGATGTGTTTGGCGATGGCGAGGCCTAAACCGGTGCCGCCGTCTTCTCGCGTCCTTGACTTGTTGACGCGGTAGAACCGTTCCGTCAATTTGTCGAGGTCTTCTTTCGGGATGCCTCGGCCTTCATCACGAATCTCGGTGATGGCATACCCTTCCTCGGCGAATGTCTTCACATGAATCGATTTGCCGGCCTCCGTATACCGCAACGCGTTATCGAGCAAGTTCCCGACGACTTGTTCGAGGCGGTCGTGGTCCCCGAGGATGATGAGCTCGAAATCGAGTTCCGTCTGAATCGTGACGCCTTTTGCCTGTGCGATCGGCTCGAACCGGTAGAGCACGTCCTCGAGCACTTGTGAATAGACGACCGGTTCTTTCGTCATCGGGTAAGAGTCACGTTCGAGTTGGGCGAGGTCGAGCAAGTCGGTGACGAGTCGTTGCAAGCGATTCGTCTCGTTCTCGATAATCTCGTAATACTGTTTCCGTGTCTTCTCATCGATCGCCGGGTCTTGGAGCATCTCGGTATATCCACGAATATAGGAGAGCGGGGTGCGAAGCTCGTGGCTGACGTTCGCCAAAAACTCCTTCCGTTGCTCTTCGACGAGACCGAGCGATTCGGCCATCCGGTTGAGCGTCTCGGCGAGCTCACCGATCTCATCGTCATAATAGATGGGGATGCGGTGTGAGAAGTCGCCTTTGGCATACACTTGGGACGCCCGTTTCATCTGAATGAGCGGCTGGATGATCGTATCGATGATTTGTGTGCCGAAAATGAGCAAGTTGACGATCATGAGAATGAGCAAGAACGTGATCATGAGCCGGATCGGCTGAAACGGCTCGCTGATTTTACTCAGCTCCATATAAAGGATGAGCGCGTTGTCGAGTTCACCGTCACGGATGAGCGGGAAGGCGGACATGAGAATATCGACATCCTCGGTCGGGTGTTTGCGTGTGACCGAGATGGCGTAGCCGTCTTGCAGGCGTGCCAGGTCTTGTTCCCGTAAAAACGTTTTGCCGGAACCGAGGCCATCTTCTTTGACAGAAGATAAAAACACTTTCGTCTCGGTCAGTTCGTTCGTGTACGTCATACTGTCAGAAAACGCGTCGGAGAACCCGTCGGCTTTGTAGATCGTGACGAGTTTCTCCCCGCGGTTGATGAGCAGCTCTTCTTGCGTCTGGATGTAGAACTTGTCGTACAAGTAAAACGTCATGATGATGAACACGAACGCGGAGAAGAGGCTGGCTGTCCAGATGGTGATCCAAATCCGCTTCCGGATCGTGTATTGCTTCATACGTTCGCCTCGAACTTATAGCCGATCCCCCAGACTGTTTGAATATAGCCGCCCGCTTCCCCGAGTTTGAGGCGGAGCGTTTTAATGTGCGTATCGACCGTCCGGAGGTTGCCGTGGTACTCGGTTCCCCAAATCTGGTCGAGCAGTTGTTCCCGAGAGAACACTTTATCTTCGTTCGTGATGAACAAGTACAGAAGGTCGAACTCTTTTCGAGTCAAGTTGACGGTTTTTCCTTTGACGCTGACGGCCCGGCCCTCGATGTCGATCGATAACACCCCGACGTCGAACGTCGCTTCCTGCTCTTTCGAGAAGTTGTGCGTCCGGCGAAGTGTCGCTTCGATGCGGGCGAGCAACTCACGAGGGCTGAACGGCTTGGTGATGTAGTCGTCCGCGCCGATTTTCAAGCCGTGGATCCGATCGAGCTCTTCCGAACGAGCGGTGAGCATGATGATCGGCACGTTCGAGAACTCACGAATGCGCATGCAAGCCGTGAGGCCGTCGAGTTCGGGCATCATGACATCGAGCAGGACAAGATGAAACGACTGTGCTTTTAACAGTTCAATCGCCTCGAGACCGTTCGTCGCGGTGACTGTCTCGTACCCTTCCTTTTCTAAGTTCGAAACGAGCAAATCCCGCATTTGTTCTTCATCATCGGTAACTAAGATACGAAACACTGGTTCTGACATGATTCATTCTCCTTTACAAAACAGTTAACAGGGCGTGTGACAAATCCCTCATACTTCTATCATACCTATCTCTTCGAATTAGAACAGAAATATTCATTGCCGTAAAGTTGTCCTCATGCAATCCACACAAAAACGCCACAAAAAAGCCAATTCTTTGTCAGAATTGGCTTATGCTTCGAGTTGTGCTTCATACGAATGGTCGAATTCAGGCGCATGGAGCGAGTGCAAATACAGTTGGAAGCTCGACTTTGAGACTTCGTAAAGGACGTACTCGACGTCGCCTTGGTTGATCTCTGTGAGCAGTTCAGACCGAATCTCGTTGGCGCAAAACGCGTATGGCAATTTCTCGGCCGCGGCGATGGAACGCTCATTCGATTTTCGGATTTTCAAAAACACACTTTCAATATCAAGCTCGAAGAACAGTTCAGAGAAGAACGTTTCTTTCGCGACTTGATTGTAACCTTTCCCGTGATACGGTTTGCCAAGCCACGTACCGAGGAATCCGTAGCCGGACTCCACATCGAACAAGCTGATCGTCCCGATCGGGGTACCGAACTCGTTCGTGATGGTGCGTGAGATGATATTTCCTTGCTCTTCTAGCTCGATCACTTGCTTCGTGCTAAATAAAAACTCGTCAAAGTGGACCGTCTTTTGACGGACATACGGAAAGACATCTGGGTGTTGCATCAGTTCGAACAACTCCGCGCAGTCGGTGAGCTCACGAAATTTGAGCACCTTTACATTCCTCCTCCTATTTCAGACCGCTGAAGAATAGTCGTAACGAAAGCATACTTCTGGCTTCGCTGTTCGAACCGCCTTGGTTGCTTTATGAAGTTACAAGATAATTTTATATAGATTTTTTAAAAATGCAAGTAAATTATACGTAAAAACGGTTATGAAAAATAATGAAAATCAGTCCATCTCATGATGCGTTCTGGCACGCTCTGTCGCGTAGACGATTTGACCGTTCACAATCGTCATAATCGGCTTCGACATGTAGTCGAGTGGGAAGTGACTCCAGAGCACGAGGTCGGCATCTTTCCCGACTTCGAGCGAGCCGACCCGGTCAGCGACGCCGAGTGATTCGGCCGGGTGAATCGTGATGGCGCGTAGCGCGACATCGACCGGCAGCCCTTCACGCGCGGCGAGTCCGGCACATAGATTCAAGTATTGGACCGGTGTGTACGGATGGTCGGTCGTGATCGAGACGACCATACCGTGCTCGTGGAGGATCCGGTACGTCTCCCACGTCTTGTTTTGAAGCTCGATCTTTGATTTGCGCGTGAACGTCGGTCCGACCGTGACGTGCTTCACCCCGAGTTCGCGCAATTTCTCGGCGACGAGGTGACCTTCCGTGCAATGCTCGATCCGGTAGTCGAGATTGAACTCTTCGGCGAAACGGACGACGGAGAGAATGTCATCGGCGCGGTGAGCATGGACGCGGACCGGCATCTTCCGATCGAGGGCGAGCTGGATCATCTGGCTGCCGAACGTGCCGATCGTCTTCGTCGAGTCGACGGTACGGAACGCCTCACGGAGAAGTCCCATGATCCCCATCCGTGTCAATTCCCCTGTCTTGCCCATGCTATGGATTCGCTTCGGGTTTTCGCCGAGCGCCATCTTGAGTCCGGCATAACGCCTGAGAACCATGTCTTCGATGAAACGGCCGTGCGTTTTGATGACGCTCGTCACGCCACCGATGACGTTCATACTTCCGGGCATGACTTGGACGGTCGTTACCCCGGCCATGAGTGCCTCACGGAAGCCTTCGTCAAGCGGATACACACCGTCGATGGCACGCGCGTGCGGGGTCATCGCTTCAACCGTCTCGTTGGCATCGTTCCCGACCGAGCCGGTTCCTTCGTCATAAAGTCCGAGGTGCGTATGGGCGTCGATAAAACCGGGGAACAAGAAGTTACCTTCCGCCTCGACGACGCTCTCGCCGTCAACCGGGTCGAGCAGTTCAGCCATCTCTACGATTTTTCCGTCGCGGACGCGAAGGTCTCCGTAAAAATGGGGAGCGGTGATCGGATAAATATGGGCGTTGCGAATTAACAAATTACTCACGTGTCGTATGTCCTCCTCAAGTTAAATGTAACAGTTGTTTTAGTGCGGGCTCTAACGTCTCATAGCGGAATTTGAACCCATGGTTGAGCGCTTTCGTCGGGACGACTTTCGCGCCTTCTAAAACGATGACGCTCTTTTCGCCGAGCGCGAGCTTCATGAGAGGGGCCGGGGCAGGGAACCAGTGCGGGCGGTGCATGACGCGGGCGATTGTTTGGCCGAACTCGTCCATCGTGACGGGTGTCGGCGCTGTCCCGTTGACAGGCCCTTCAATCGAGTCGGTCTCGATGACGTGGACGAACAGTCGGACGAGATCGTCTAAATGAATCCATGGGACCCATTGCTCCCCTGAGCCGATCCGGCCGCCCGCGCCGAACGTGTACGGTAACTTCATGAGCGGGAACGCACCGCCGTCATTTGACAAGACGACGCCTGTCCGCATGAAGGCGAGCCGGATGCCCATGTCTTTGATCGGGGCGGCCTCTTGTTCCCAAAGGACGCAAACATTTCCTAAAAAGTTTGTCCGGTCCGGAAGCGGTGTCGATTCCGCGTAGGTGATCGAGCGGTCTTCTCCGTAAATACCGATTGCGGAACCGCTAATGACGACGTTTGGCTTTCGTTTCATATTTTTAATGATACGGACGACTTCTTTCGTTCCGTCGATTCGACTTTGGAGGATGGCCTGCTTTTGTTTATGCGTCCATCGTCCATCATTGATCGAGGCGCCTGCCAAATGGATGAACGCGTCCACGTCTTGGAGCGCAGTTTCGGGATGACTGTTTGGTGTCAACCATTCGACAAAGGAGATGCCCCCTTGCCGCGGGCGTGGATTGCGCGTCAAGACGACGACTTGGTGGCCGGCTTCGGCGAGCGCGCGGACGAGCGGGCGGCCGATGAGCCCGGTCCCGCCTGTGATTGCGATTTTCATGAGTCTCCCTCCAGTATATTGAAGCGATTTCAAAACGGGTATGAGTTCCATAAAGAAAGCGTACCGTTCGTATTGTGAATACCCTTTCTTCTAACTTATCAAAAATCCTTCTTGAGCGGGGAACGTGATATGTTAGAACTAGGAAAAGGAGGGTTTTTGTGAAAATTGCTAAATTTACGACGCAACAAAAAAACAAAGACCGGCTAAACGTCTTCGTCGAGAAAGACGGTAAGGAAGAGTTCGCCTTTGCGATCGATGTCGATGTCTTCATCAAATACGGACTGACGAGAGGGATGGAGCTCGAAGATGATTTTGTCCGTGACGTCCTTCAGGCAGAAGAACAGCAAAAAGCATATAAAGCAGCCGTCAACTATTTGTCGTACCGAATGCGCTCCGTTTCAGAGGTGCATGACTATCTGGTGAAGAAAGAAGTAAGCGAGACCGCAATCAAACATGTCATCGAACGGTTGAAAGAACAACGATACTTGAACGATGCCGAATTCGCCAAAGCGTACGTTCAAACGAAGTTCAATACGAGTCCGAGTGGACCGATCAAAATCAAGCGGGAACTGGCGCAGCTTCGGATCGACCCGAACACAATCGAAGACGTCATCGCCTCGATTTCACACGAAGACCAGCTCGAAAAGGCCGGAAAGTTCGTAAAAAGGAAACAATTGGAAACAAATCGCCGTTCCGCCACAGAAGTGCAACAAAGAATTCAACAAACCCTAATGCAAAGGGGTTTCACGTTTGATATCATTTCAGAGGCGATTCATACGTTTTGGGAAAACGAGGATGAGGACGTCGAGCTTACGGCCTGTCTGACGCAAGCCGAAAAGTTGAATCGGAAGTATAGCGGGTACGCTGCGTTCGAACGGAAACAGCGCATGAAGATGCAGCTTCGGCGCAAAGGGTTTCCGTACGATGTGATCGAACGAGCCTTAGACAGGCTCGCGGAAGAACAATCGTAATGGGACATCGGTTTACGGTAGGGGAAAAATCTGAAAAGGTGGGTCTACATTGACGATTTTCGAATGGATTACAGCACTGATGCCGATTGTGGCCGTGCTCATCTTATTGGTCATTATGCGTTTACCGGCATCGGTTGCGATGCCACTCTCACTCGTGTTAACAGCACTTCTCGCTTTCTTCGTGTGGCAGCTAGATGTCACACAAATCACGGCAGCAATTTTACAAGGACTTGTCATCGCCATCACGGCCGCTTGGATCGTGTACGGTGCGATTGGAATGATGAATACGATGCGGGAAGGCGGCGGAATGAACGCCATCCGTTCCGGCTTCGTCACGATCACCCCGGACCCTCGAATCCAAGTGCTCATCGTCGGTTGGCTGTTCGTTTCGTTCATTGAAGGGGCATCAGGATTCGGGACGCCGGCCACGGTCGCGGCTCCGCTTCTCATCGCGCTCGGCTTTCCGCCGATTGCGGCCGTCGTCATCGCCTTGTCGGCCGATGTATCAGCCGTAACGTTCGGTGCGGTCGGGACGCCAGCTTTGATCGGAATCGGGAACGGTCTCTCGCTCGACGTGAGCCAGCCTGAGGCGATCGAATTTTTGACGAGTGTCGTCTTGCAGACGGTACTCATCGACATGGCCGTCGGGCTATTCATCCCGTTCATCTTGATTTTGATGCTGACGCGCTTCTTCAGTAAAGCGAAATCAGTTAAACCGGCATTCGAAGTGTTGCCGATTGCACTCGTCGCGGCGCTCGTCTACAGTGTCCCGGCCTATTTGTGGACGCTCGTCCTCGGCTTTGAGTTCGGTGGAATGCTCGGAGGCTTGACCGGTCTCGTCATCTTGGTCGCCATGGCGAAAAAAGGCATTTTGATGCCGAAGCGTGTTTGGACGTTTGACGGTTATGTCGACGAACTTGATGAGCCGCTCGAGCAACCGACCGTCAAAACAGGAAAGCGTGAACTTCCACAGTGGAAAGCTTGGGCGCCATACTTGATTTTGACGATTTTCCTCATCTTGACACGTACAGTACCGTTCTTGAATGAATTGACGCGAAGCGTCCGCATCAACCTCCCAGACATTTTAGGGGTGACGGGCATCTCGACGTCATGGGAACCGTTCTACTCACCAGGGTTCATGTTCATCTTGACGATGATCGCGACGTTCTTCTTGCACAACATGAGCTGGTCACAAGTGGCGTCAGTGTTCAAATCGACGACGCTCGGAATCGGTGGGACGTTGATCACACTCGCCGCATCGGTGCCGATGGTTCGGATTTTCATCCACTCGGAAAACGGTGGAGCCGGTCTTGCGTCGATGCCGGTCGAACTCGCCACAGCAGCAGCCGATACGTTCGGCGGTGTCTGGCCGATCGTTGCACCGTGGATCGGGGCGCTCGGGTCGTTCGTGTCCGGATCGGCCACGTTCTCGAATATGATGTTCTCGAGCTTGACGACGAGTGTCGCGGATTCAGTCGGAATGAGTGAGACGCTTGCCTTGTCGATGCAGATGGCAGGGGCGAACGCCGGTAACATGATTTGCGTCTTGAACGTCGTCGCTGTTGCCTCGGTCGCGGGTCTCCTCGGAAAAGAAGGGACGATCATCCGCTACACGCTCATGCCGATGATCTATTACGTCACGGCGACAGGCATTGTCGGAGTCATTCTTGCGACATTCTTCATGAACTAAAAGAAATTACAAAATCTTTACAAAATAATATTGACAATTTTCTGAACAGTCTGCTAAGGTTTTAGTAGATTTTAAAACTATGAAACGAGAGGAGCCAGCATGATGAAGTACATCACAACACTACAACGCACACACACAACATCATATGGCTACTCTTATTTGACTGCTTAAACGGGCAGCTGGATAGGGGTAGTGTCCTTTCCCTGACCATGCAAAAGACTGAAGACTGTCAAGCGCACTTCATCCGATTGGTTGCACAATCAGGTGAGGTGTGCTTTTTTGCGTGCTCGGAAAGGGCGGAAGGGGGAAATCAGTCGTGAAACTGATTAAACAATTGGATTGGTTTATTAAAAGACAAAAACGGACGTATATCATCGCTATCATCTTACTGATCATCACCGGATTCGTCGATATGCTTCCGCCGTGGATCATCGGCCAAGCCATCGATGCGATCCGCGAAGGGAGTCTGACGACGGAGCGACTGATCGTCATCGTCGGGTCGCTCCTCGGGATCATGGTCTTGTCGTACGTCATGTCGTATTTATGGATCGCCCGCCTGTTCGGCACGGCGTTCTTGCTCGAGAAAAAACTACGGGGGCGCTTCTTCGGTCATTTGCTCCGGCAGACGCCGCGGTTTTATCAACAGCATCGCACAGGTGACTTGATGGCGCTCGCGACGAACGATTTGAAAGCGGTGGAACGGACGGCCGGGTTTGGAGTTATGACGCTCGTCGATTCGTTCAACATGACGCTCATCGCCTTGACCATCATGGGGGTGTTCATTGACTGGAAACTGACGCTCGCAGCCCTGTTGCCGATGCCGCTCCTCGCTTGGTCGATGAACAAGCTCGGCCGACAGATCCACGCTCGCTTTACGGCGGCGCAAGACGCGTTCGGCGTCATGAACGACCAAGTCGTCGAGTCGATTTCAGGACTTCGCGTCGTGCGCTCGTTCGTTCAAGAAGAGGCGGACACGAAAAAGTTCGACACGATCACGGACGATGTCATGGCGAAAAACATGCACGTCGCCAAAATCGACGTCTTGTTCGAACCGGTCATCAAGCTGCTCGTCGGACTGAGCTATTTGATCGGGCTGTCGTTCGGGACGTATCTCGTCTTCACGAACGACATCACGCTCGGACAACTCGTCTCGTTCAATATTTATTTAGGGATGCTCATTTGGCCGATGTACGCGTTCGGAGAATTGATCAACGTCGTCCAACGAGGCACGGCGAGCCTTGAACGGATCGAGGCCACGATGAATGAAGAGCCGGACGTCGTCTCGAGCGGTTCCGTCGAGATGGAGGCACCGGAGAAGATCACGTTCAAGTCTCTTACGTTCGAGTACCCAGGGGCGAATCGGCCCTCACTCGAGGACATCGTCTTGCACGTTTCGCGCGGCGAGACGATTGGGATCGTCGGACCGACCGGGGCTGGGAAGACGACGCTCTTGCGCCAATTGATCCGTGAGTATCCGATCGATGACTCGCTCCTCATTAACGGTGTACCGATCTCAGACATCAAACTCGAGACGGTTCGGGGTTGGAGCGGCTACGTGTCTCAAGAACATCTATTGTTCTCGAAGACGGTGCGCGACAACATCTTGTTCGGATCGGACGGGGCGACGGAGGCCGAGCTGCAAACGGCAATTCGACTCGCTGCTTTCGACACCGACATCGAACATTTGGAGAACGGACTCGACACCGTCGTCGGGGAGCAAGGCGTCATGCTGTCAGGTGGCCAGAAACAACGCCTGTCGATCGCGCGTGCCTTGCTCAAAAACCCAGAAATTTTATTGCTCGACGACTCGCTCTCGGCGGTCGATGCGAAGACGGAAGCGCGCATCATTGACTCGGTGCGCACGAGCCGCGCTGAACAGACGACGTTCATCGTCGCCCATAGATTGTCCGCCGTCGCCCATGCCGACCAGATTCTCGTCTTGCAGGACGGTCGCGTCACGGAACGCGGCACGCACGACCAACTGATGGAACGACGCGGTTGGTACTACGAACAATACGTTCGACAAGGAGAGACGGAGTAATCCGGGAAAAGGGGGAATCTCTCATGATCGATCAATATGAATTAGATCCAGTCCGCAGGAAGAAGACGATTCGCTCACTCGTCGGCTATGCCAAACAAGTGAAGCGCTCCATCTTCCTCGGTCTGTTGTTACTCTTTTTAGCGGTCGGTGCGGAACTCGCGGGACCGTATATCGCAAAAATCATCATCGATGACCATATCGTCGCCATCGAGCGCGATTGGGTCCAAGTTGAATCAGGCGGTAGCGTCTCATTCGATGGAAATTCTTATGAGAAAGAATCGAGACTCGACGGGGAGGCGGTCGTAAGACCGGTCTCGATCGTCCAGACGACAGACGGATACTACCTCGTACCGGATGCCGTCATGAACGGGGGTGTCCGTGAAGTTGCCGACGGTGTCCTCACGATCACACGCAGTGAGGAAACAGCGACGTATGCGAATATCGTGCCGCTCTCATCGACCGACGTGTTCCAATTTTATGAAACGGATTTGCGGGCGGTCCTCATCTTATCGGGGCTTTACGTCGTCTTGCTTCTCATCGCGGCCGGGTTGAACTGGGGACAACAGATGCTCCTCCAACGGTCGGCCCATACAATTGTCAAGACGATGCGGCTCGACGTCATGCGGCACTTACAGACGATTCCGGTCCGTTACTTTGACCAGACTCCGATCGGGAAAATTGTCAGCCGTGTCACGAACGACACCGAGACGATTCGCGACTTGTATTTAGGCGTACTCGCGCGCGTGTTCCAAAGTGTCGTCATGATGATCGGTGTTTTGATCGCCATGTTCTTCCTAGACGTGCGCCTCGGCCTCGTCTCGCTCATCATCATCCCGGTCGTCATCGTCTGGATCAAGCTGTTCCAGCGCTTGTCGACTCGAAACAACTTCCGTGTCCGGGCGCTCGTCGCCGACATGAACGCCCAGTTGAACGAGAGCATTCAAACGATGCCGATCATCCAATCGTATGTGAAAGAAGACCTGGTGTATGACGAGTTCAACGAGAAGAACAGCGATAACTTCCAAACACGACGGAAGCTATTAAAACTCGATGCGCTCATGTCGCACAACTTGGTCAACTTCTTCCGCAACATGGCGCTCGCCCTCCTCATTTGGGTCGTCGGTGCACAGACACTCGGAACGGGCAGTGTGCTCACGCTCGGGATACTGTACGCGTATATCGATTACGTGTCACGGATCTTTGAGCCGGTGACGCAAATCATGAACCAGTTGTCGCCGTTGCAACAAGCGCTCGTCTCGGCCGACCGGATGTTCCAACTGCTCGATGAAAAAGGAGAAGATGTGTCAGGCGAACGTATTCCACGCTTTAAAGGAGAGGTCGAATTTAAAGACGTGTCGTTCAGCTATGAGGCCGGCAAGCCGGTGCTGCAACACATCGATATTCATGCTTCTCCGGGCGAGACGATTGCCCTCGTCGGTCATACCGGCAGCGGCAAGAGTTCCATCATGAACTTGCTCATGCGGTTCTATGACCCGTCGGAAGGAACGCTCAACATCGACGGGTTGGACGTGACGAAACTGCCGACGCAGGCCGTCCGTGACCATCTCGGCATCGTATTACAAGACCCGTTCCTCTTTACAGGGTCGATTAAAACGAACGTGACGCTCGGCGACGAGACGATTTCGGACGATCGGATATGGCAAGCGTTGACGGCCGTCGGAGCCGACCGTTTCGTCAAACAGCTGCCACAGGGGCTTGATGAGCCGGTCATCGAGCGCGGTGCCTCGCTCTCGAGCGGGGAACGCCAACTGATCAGCTTTGCCCGTGCCCTCGTCTTCGACCCGGCCATCCTCGTCTTAGACGAGGCGACGGCGAGCGTCGACTCGGAAACGGAAGCGCTCATTCAAGAAGCGCTCAAGACGCTCACGAAAGGGCGGACAACGTTCGTCATCGCTCACCGCTTGTCGACGATTCGTGAAGCCGATCAAATCCTCGTCCTCGACCACGGTCACATCATCGAGCGCGGTAACCATCAGTCGCTCATCGCCTTCGGAGGCGTTTACGCCCGCATGCATGAGCTGCAAAGCAAACAACAAGCCATCAGTTGAGAGAGGAGAACGTATGGAGATCATCGGAAAGTATAATCAAGCCAAAGTGTTCAATGAACGGATGGATGATATGACACGCTCACAGCTGCAGACGCTCGTCGACCAACCGTTCACGAAAGGAGCGACGATTCGAATCATGCCGGACATGCATGCCGGCAAAGGTTCGGTCGTCGGGACGACGATGACGATACACGATAAAGTCGTGCCGAACCTCGTCGGCGTGGACCTCGGATGCGGGATGCTCTGCACTGAGATCAAGGTGAAGCGGATCGATTTTCAACGATTAGATGATGTCATCCGTCAACTCGTACCGAGCGGGATGAATATTCGAGAAGCGGCGCACCCTTATGCGGACGATCTATCATTGGAAGAAGTACGCGCCCCGTTCAAACTCGACCGCGCCTTGCGCTCCGTCGGGACACTTGGTTCGGGCAATCACTTCATTGAAGTGAATGAGGACGGGGGACGGACGTATCTCGTCATCCATTCCGGCTCACGTCATCTCGGGGTTCAAATCGCCAATCATTATCAACAGCGGGCCATCGAACAGATGATGGGGACGGCGGACGTGAAACAGGAGATTGAACGTTTGAAAGCGGCTGGCCGGGAACGTGATATCGCGTCGTACCTCGAACAAGAGAAGGCGGCTCGCGTGAAGTTCCGTGACCTCGCATACGTCGAAGGAGACGCGATGACCGATTACATGCATGATGTCCGCATCGCGCAACAGTACGCGGCGGCCAATCGTCTCGCCATGACGGATGTTATTATCGAGGCGATGAACTGGAACGTCGTCGATCAATTCGACACCGTGCACAACTACATCGACCACGAGGCGATGATTCTTCGAAAAGGGGCCATCTCGGCTAGAGACGGAGAGCGCGTCATCATCCCGATGAACATGCGCGACGGCTCCCTCATCTGTACCGGGAAAGGGAATCCCGACTGGAACTTCTCCGGACCGCACGGTGCGGGACGTGTCATGTCTCGGTCGGCGGCACGAAAACGAGTCGATTTCAATGAGTTCAAACAAACGATGAAAGGCGTCTGGTCGACATCTGTTCGACCGTCGACGCTCGACGAGTCGCCATTCGTCTATAAATCGATGAAAGAAATCGTCCGTTATATCGAACCGGCGGTGACGATCGACCAAGTGATCAAACCGCTATACAACTTCAAGGCGAACTGAACATCGTTTCAGTTTCGCCTTTTTCTTTTCTTTGGAAAATCTGATACGCTACAAGTGAGGTGAACGAAATGGAAAAACGATTGAGTGACTTATCGAAGTATGAGCTCGAACAAGAGATTCGGGCGCTCCATGAACGGAAACGCAAAGCCGAGCAAATGGGGATGGTGAGCGAGATTGAGGTCGTGTTGCGTCGCATCGCCATCGCGGAAAGCTATTTGGTCGATCCGAAGTCGTTCAAACCAGGAACGACGTATATCGTCAACTATAACGAACGCCCATTCCGTTTGAAATTCGTCAACGGCGTCATGGGATGGGGAACGTTTGAAGGCGAAGTGATGGAGCATGCGATTCCGCTCTCTGAGCTGTCAGAGGTGACGCCATGAACCGGTCTGAGCAATATGAGCGTCTGGCCAAAATTTTAAAAGAAAAGAACGATGTCCTCAGCGAGCTTGAAGCGTTAACGTGGGTCGAAGTGCTGTGGGAGGATTTTGAAACGACGCTTGCCCGCGCCGGGGAACCGTATCCGGGGGAGGCGAAATCGTTTCAGTACGTCGTCCAACAAATCGATGCGTACGGTCCTCAGCTGCATTTGTTCCAAACGAAAAACGAGAAATTTAAGCATCTGATGTCAAAACGAGACATCCATTAAAATCACGCCACATCGGCGTGATTTTTTACTTGCAAACGTGTTACAGTTGGTTATAATAAAAGGCGCTATTTGTTTGCTTTGTAGTTAAGTATTTATAAACTTTCTTTAGTTGGAATCATCTTTCACTAAACTTGCCGCAAAGTCGAAAGGAGGAACGCGACTTGGAAGTCGGTCAAAAAATGAAGCGTCTCCGTGTCAAAAACGGATTGACGCAAGAAGAGTTGGCGGAACGAACCGATTTGAGTAAAGGGTACATCTCTCAAATCGAGCGGGATTTGAGTTCACCTTCGCTTGAGACACTCTTTGACTTATTAGAAGTATTAGGCTGTTCCCCGAAAGAGTTTTTCGATGAAGAGATCTTTCAAAAAGTCGTCTACACCGAGGACGACCGGACCGTCTATGCCGACGAGGAACGGAAATACCGGACCGAGTGGCTGATTCCGGAATCGAATGAGAAAGAGATGGAGCCGATTTTACTGACGTTCGCCCGACACGGTGAGTTCAAGCGTTACGAGCCTTCGCGCTCGGAGACGTTCGTCTATGTGTTATCGGGACGCGTCGCTTTGAAGCTTGGGAACCATACGTATTTTGCCAAAGCCGGTGAAACACTTTACTATGTCGCGTCGGACGCGCACCAACTCGTCAACGATTACGAGGACGTGACCGAATGTCTAGTCGTCGCGACACATTCATATTTATGAACAAGGAGGAAATGACATGAACGAACAGACGATTATCCGTTTTGATAACGTGTCGAAACGCTACGACGATACCGTCGTCTTAGAGAACATCAGTTTTGAGATTGAGCGAGGCAAGTTCTATACGTTGCTCGGGCCGTCCGGGTGCGGAAAGACGACGATTCTCCGGCTGATCGCCGGGTTTGTCGAGGCTTCCAATGGAGACATTCACTTTGACGGAAAGCGGATCAATGACGTACCGGCGAATAAACGTCAAGTGAACACGGTGTTTCAAGACTATGCACTTTTCCCTCATTTGAACGTGTTCGAGAACGTCGCCTTCGGTCTTCGCATCAAGAAGATGAAGGAGGCCGACATCAAGACGAAAGTCGAGCAGGCGCTCAAGTTCGTTAACTTGGTCGGCTATGAGACGCGAGAAATCGATGAGATGTCAGGTGGACAGCGCCAACGTGTCGCCATCGCGCGTGCCATCGTCAACGAGCCGGAAGTGATTTTGCTCGATGAACCGCTCTCGGCGCTCGATTTGAAATTGCGCACCGAGATGCAATATGAGCTCCGTGAACTCCAGCAACGTCTCGGCATCACGTTCATTTTCGTCACGCACGACCAAGAAGAAGCGCTCGCGATGTCGGATGAGATCTTTGTCATGAACAACGGACGGGTCGTTCAAAGTGGGACGCCGACCGATATTTATGACGAACCGATCAACCGCTTCGTCGCCGACTTTATCGGCGAATCAAACATCGTGCCGGGCGTCATGATCGAGGACAACATCGTCACGTTCGCCGGGAAGACGTTCGACTGTGTTGACAAAGGGTTCGACCGCAATGAGAACGTCGAAGTCATCATCCGCCCCGAAGATTTGGAGATGACGTCGACTGACGCGGCAAAACTCGTCGTCGATGTCGATTCACAGCTGTTCCGTGGCGTCCATTACGAGATTTGCTGCTATGACGAAGAAGGGAACGAATGGCTCGTCCACTCGACGAAAAAGTCGGTCGTCGGCTCCAAAATCGGACTCACGTTCGACGAGGAAGCGATTCACGTCATGCGCCTAGGGGAGACGGAGGAAGAGTTTGACCGTCGCCTCGAATCGTACGAGGAGGTCGCCCATGAATCGAACTAGTCAAACGGCGAAGACGGTCTATTTGACGACGTATTGGGTGTGGATCGCCTTGTTCGTCATCGCACCGCTGTTCCTTGTCTTGTATTACTCGTTCTTTGATATCGAAGGGAACTTAAGTTTAGAGAACTATCGTAACTTCTTCACGTCGACGTATTTGACGATGACGTTGTCGTCGTTTTGGTACGCGTTCTTAATTACATTCTTCTCGCTCCTGATCGGCTATCCGACGGCTTACTTGTTGACGAAGACGAAGCATAAGCAACTATGGCTTCTGCTCATCATCTTGCCTTCGTGGATCAACCTGTTGTTGAAAGCTTATGCGTTTCTTGGAATCTTCGGGACGTACGGCATCACGAACCAGTTTTTAGAGGCGATTGGAATCGGGACACAGCAAATCTTGTTCACGGACTTCAGCTTTGTGTTCGTCTCGGTCTATATCTTCATCCCGTTCATGATTTTGCCCGTCTACAACGCCATCGAGAAGTTGCCACCGTCGCTCGTCGATGCATCGCGCGACCTCGGGGCCTCGAACTGGACGACGTTCCGTCGTGTCATCTTCCCGCTCACGCTCGACGGCGTCAAATCCGGGATTCAAATCGTCTTCATCCCGGCGCTGTCCCTCTTCATGATCACACGCCTCATCGCCGGGAACCGTGTCATCACGCTCGGGACGGCGATCGAACAACAATTCCTCGTCACACAAAACTGGGGCATGGGCTCGACGATTGCCGTGTTCTTAATTTTGGCGATGGTGCTCGTCATGGTCATCACGCGTGACTGGGGTGCGAAAGGAGCGGTGCGCCGATGAAACGAAAAAAATTCAAATTGGCCAACTTGTATTTGATGGCGGTGTTCTTCATTCTGTACGCGCCGATCCTCTATTTGGTCGTCTATTCGTTCAACAGTGGCGGCACGATGAGCGGATTCGAAGGATTCACGCTCGAATGGTATGCGTCACTCTTCACGGATACGCGTCTCCTCGTCATCGTTTTGAACACGATTGTGATCGCGTTGCTTTCGGCGACGATCTCGACGATACTCGGTGTCATCGGGGCGCTCGCCATTTACACGGCGAAACAAAAGTATACGAAGACGTCGCTTCTCTCGCTCAACAACGTGTTGATCGTCAGTCCGGACGTCATCATCGGGGCGTCGTTCTTGATCTTGTTCACGATGCTTGGCATCCAGCTTGGATTCTATTCGGTACTGTTGGCACACATCGCCTTCTCGGTCCCGATTGTCGTTATCCTCGTCTTGCCTAAGTTGCAAGAGATGAGCCCGACGCTCATCGATGCGTCACGCGACCTCGGGGCGAGCACGTGGGATGTGCTCACGAAAGTCATCTTGCCGTACATCACGCCGGGCATCTTCGCCGGGTTCTTCACGGCACTCACGTACTCACTCGATGACTTCGCGGTCACGTTCTTCGTCACTGGTAACGGCTTCGCGACACTTGCCGTCGAAGTATACTCGCGGGCCCGTCAAGGCATCTCGCTTGAGATCAACGCCTTGTCGACGCTTCTGTTCTTGTTCACGCTCCTGCTCGTCATCGGGTATTACGTACTCGCACGACGTGGGGCGAAGGAGGTAAGACGATGAAAAAATTGGTCATCATGTTGACGACGCCCGTCGTCGTCAGCTTCGGTCTCTTGTTTTGGATTTATCAAATCAACATGGCTCAGGGGTTCGGCGGGGACAATACGCTCGTCGTCTACAACTGGGGTGATTACATCGATGAAGAGTTGATTGATGAGTTTGAAGAAGAGACCGGTTTGAAAGTCATCTATCAAACGTTCGATTCGAACGAGGCGATGCTCACGAAAATCCAACAAGGCGGAACGGCCTACGACATCGCCGTCCCATCGGATTACGCCATCAGCAAAATGATTGAAGATGACTTGCTCATCCCGATTGATTACAGTAAGCTTGAAAATTTCGATAACATCGACCCGCGTTTCCTCGACAAGTCGTTTGACCCGGGAAATAAATATTCGGTCCCTTACTTTTGGGGAACGGTCGGCATCGTCTACAACCCGGAACTTGTCGACGGTGAGATTACGTCGTGGAACGACTTGTGGGACATGCCGCTCGAGAACGACATCTTACTGGCGGACGGAACGCGTGAAGTGATGGGCTTCGGCCTCAACTCACTCGGCTATTCGCTCAATACGACCGATCGAGACGAACTGCTCGAGGCCGAGAAGAAACTTGAGACGCTTTGGCCGAACATTAAAGCGATCGTCGGGGACGAGATCAAGATGCTCATGGCGAACCGGGAAGCGGCGGCTGCCGTCGTCTGGTCCGGTGACGCTTCGGAGATCATGTACGAGAACGAAGAGTTAACGTACGTCATCCCGGAAGAAGGGACGAATCTCTGGTTCGACAACCTCGTCATCCCAAGTACGGCCCAGAACGTCGAGGGGGCGCATCAATTCATCGACTTCATGCTCGATGCCGAGGTCGCTGCACGCAATACCGACTACGTCGGCTATTCGACACCGAACGTTGCCGCGCTCGAATTCTTGGATGAAGAAGTCGTCTCGGACGAGCGCTTCTATCCATCGAGCGATGTGACGGACGAGCTTGAGGTGTATGAAAACTTAGGAAAGCGCATGAACGCGTACTACAACGAGTTGTACTTGCGCTTCAAAATGCAGAGTAAATAAGAGAAGTCCCGCTCAAAATGTGAGTGGGACTTTTTCATGAGGTTTGATCATGGTAACGTTAACCGACCGGCGACTTGTGCTGTTGGATGGCGTCGATATGCGCTGCTTGGACTTCAGTACTGGCGTTCATATAAGGCAGGAGTCGTTCGTAAAACTCGATTCGTTCGGCAGCTGTCAATCGAGGTTCAAGCGAGGTCGTCATCTGCTTCGCCCATGTTTTACGATTCAACACAGGCACGGTCGACGATTCAATATGTTTCAACGTCGACCGGTCACTGAACACAATCCAAGAATGTAAGTAGCTCCGGTCGAGTTGGAGCGCTTGCTCGACTGCCCGCACGTGGAGCTCGTTTTGTTTGATTGGATTGTAGAACTTGAACTTCTTCCGATTGGATAACGTTTGTGTCCATTGTCTGTCCTGCTCTCGTCCGAAAATCCAACCGCTATAATTTTTAGACTCGATGACGTGGATTCCACTTTCGTCGATGAACACTACATCGATTTCTGTCGTGCGGTCTCGCTTTGTTGGATGAGGTAAGTATAGGTTCGTCAAGATGAGCGGGGCGAGCCGACGTGCCTCGATTTCAGCGACGCACCGATATTCGCCATACAACCCGATATCTTGTACGACCTTCATGTAGCGATGGCCGGTCTGTGTATAATATTGACTTTGCTTATACCGCTTTACTTTCGAATACACGATCGTCCCACAAATCAAAAAAAGTGGGGCGGCGAAACTGAGTAACGAGATGAATATACTTCCGAGAACGTCGTTCAATAATTGGCTCATCGTCATGCTCCCTTCTTGTCTATGTTCACTATACAAGATGGCGAGAAATGAGAGAGCTGTTTTTAAGATGGAGTGGGAATCAGAATTTTAAAAGTGAAAAAGAAAATAATGAAAAAACCAGCCATCTGTTGAAATGGCTGGTGTAAAAGGATGTTCACAACTGTTGTAGCTCGGCCCGCTCCTCGTCTGTGAAGACGCGGGAGCGGCTTAAAAACCGTTTCCCTTCGACGCCTTCGACGGAGAACATGCCGCCTCTGCCATCGACGACGTCGATAATGAGTTGCGTATGCTTCCAATAATCGTATTGCTTCTCGTGGATATAGAACGGACAACCACCGATTTCGCCGAGTAAGACGTCGTGATCACCGACAAGAAATTCACCTTGGGGAAAGCACATCGGTGAACTTCCGTCACAGCATCCGCCGGACTGGTGAAATAGAAGCGGTCCATGCTTTTGTTTCAGTCGATCGAGAAGCGCGAGCGTGGCGGGGGTGGCCTCGACGCGATTCACCATCTTAGAAGAACCCGAGTTTTTGTTCGCTGTAACTGACGAGCATGTTTTTCGTCCGTTGATAGTGGCTGAGCATCATCTTATGGTTCTCACGGCCGATTCCTGACATCTTGTAGCCGCCGAACGCAGCGTGCGCCGGATATTGATGGTAACAGTTGATCCAGACGCGGCCCGCTTGAATGTCACGCCCGAAGCGGTAAGCCCGGTTCATGTCACGTGTCCACACACCGGCGCCGAGGCCGTAAAGCGTGTCATTGGCGATGGCGATCGCTTCGGCGTCGTCTTTAAACGTCGTCACTGAGAGGACCGGTCCGAAAATTTCTTCTTGGAAGATGCGCATCTTGTTATGGCCTTTGAAGATTGTCGGTTGGACGTAGAAACCGTCCGCGAGCTCACCATCCATCACGTTGCGCTCGCCGCCGATGAGGCACTCGGCACCTTCTGATTTACCGATCTCGAGGTACGACAAGATTTTCTCGAGTTGCTCATTTGAGGCTTGAGCACCCATCATAACGTCAGGGTCGAGCGGGTTGCCGAGCTTGATGGCTTTGACACGTTCAAGGACGCGTTCCATGAATGGCTCATAAATCGACTCATGGATGAGCGCGCGTGACGGACACGTGCACACTTCGCCTTGGTTCAACGCGAACATGACGAGTCCTTCAATCGCTTTATCAAAGAAGTCGTCATCTGCGTCCATAATATCGGCGAAGAAGATGTTCGGTGATTTGCCGCCGAGTTCGAGCGTCACCGGGATGATATTTTGTGACGCGTATTGCATGATGAGGCGACCTGTCGTCGTCTCACCTGTGAACGCGACTTTATCGACGCGGTCGCTCGAGGCGAGCGGTTTCCCGGCCTCTAGCCCGAACCCGTTGACGATATTTAAGACGCCCGGCGGAAGTAAATCTTCAATCAATTCCATGAGCACCATGATGGAAGACGGCGTCTGTTCGGCTGGTTTTAAGACGATACAGTTTCCGGCGGCGAGGGCTGGTGCGACTTTCCAGACGGCCATCAAAATCGGGAAGTTCCACGGGATGATTTGAGCGACGACGCCGAGCGGTTCTTGGAAATGATAGGCGACCGTGTCGTTGTCGAGTTCACTGATACCGCCTTCTTGGGAGCGGATGACACCTGCGAAGTACCGGAAATGATCGATCGCGAGCGGAAGATCGGCGTTGAGCGTCTCACGAACGGCCTTTCCGTTCTCCCACGTCTCCGCGTAAGCGAGCATCTCAAGATTCTCTTCCATACGATCGGCAATCTTATTCAAAATGACGGCTCGCTCGGTGACCGATGTTTTTCCCCACGACTCTTTGGCCGCATGGGCTGCGTCTAGAGCGAGTTCGACATCTTCTTTTGTCGAACGGGCGACTTCACATAAAACTTTACCATTTACCGGAGAGGTGTTCTCAAAATATTCTCCCCCGGCAGGCGCAGTCCACTTGCCATTGATGTAGTTCTCATAGCGGTCTTTAAAGTGTACTTTCGTGCCTGTCGAGTTTGGGACTTCATAAATCATGGTCGTTCCTCCCTTTTCCGTAAAGTATCGGGAATCTATGTATGCGCTTACATTTTTAAGTAAGCAAATAGCTCCCTTTTTCATCCTAACGGGTAGTTGTGATAAAAGTCAAAATTTTTCGACAATAATTTGTCACATTTACGATAAAATGTTTTGAAGTCAAGATTTGTGGTAAACACCATACTAGAATGAATTCAAAATTTGAAGGAGTGGACCTACTTATGGCAAAAACGTATCAAGTCGACCCGGCACATAGCACCATCAACTTTACCGTCAAGCATATGATGATCTCGAAAGTGAAAGGCGAGTTTAAAGACTTTCACGTCGAGGCGAACGGGCAACCGGATGATCTCGCGAACGCGAGTGTGAAGGTGACGATTAAAGCGGCATCAATCGACACGAACAATGGCGATCGTGACAACCACTTGCGGTCTGGCGACTTCTTTGACGTCGAACAGCACGAGGACATCGTGTTCGAGTCGACGTCGTTCCGCTCAAAAGGCGGTGGTGAATTCGAGTTGACGGGCAACTTGACGATTCGCGGCACGACGCGTGAAGAGACGTTCGAAGTCGAGTATGAAGGGAGCGCGAAGGACCCGTGGGGCAACATGAAGCACGCCTTCACCGGGGATGGATCGATCAACCGGGAAGACTATGGCTTGACTTGGAACCAGGCGCTCGAAGCGGGCGGCGTCCTCGTCGATAAGAAAGTGAAATTCGATTTCGAGCTCCAGTTCACGGAGTCAGAGGCATAAAAAAAGTCGCTCCGCGGAGCGACTTTTTCTTATTCATAAGCCAATTTTTTTTGCAGGCTCTCTTCACTGAACACCCAACCTGTGAACGACGACAACACTTCGTTCGTCACTTCGTCGACGATGACGACGGCGACGAACGGATAGATGTCTTTCGAGAAATAACGCAAGTTCGTGAAACGATACTCGATCATACCGTTATGGCGTGTGACCGTATACGTGTGAATCTTCGAGAACTCGAGAAACGATTGAAGGTCCGCATTTTTACGCGCCTCGACGAAATGAAGGTCATCTTCTCCAGGCATCGGCTTGTCACGGAAACGACCGCATTCGATGACTGTCCCTTTTTTCACTTTGACGGCACCTAATCCGTCACGGAAACGGACGGCGACGTGCCAGTCGTCCCAACCGATCCCGGGTGAGATGAAGAGCTCATGGGCTCCGGCGAAGTGGCGCGCCACCGTGGCCAAAGCGCGATTACGCAACTTGAACTGGATGGCGTAATAACTGATCACAAGCGCAATGAGCAATGCAAAAATCGGGACAGTCGCCCCTGTGATGAGCCATAATACATATGCCCCGTAATAGGCCGAGAACAAGTACGGATCGAACGTCCCGATGACGCCCCAGCCAATCCATTTCTTCGAGAATGGTTGGAGGGCCTGCGTCCCGTAGGCGTTGAACAAGTCGACGGTGACGTGTAACAGTACCGCGATTTGAGCCATGATCCATAAAGTGGCGGGGTTGACGCCAAGCACAGTCCCAATGACCGCGCTGACGATGATCGGCCAAGCAAGGAGTGCGGTGATTCCATGTGAACGACCGCGGTGCTGGCGCAAATACGTGCTATTTCCTTTAAGTTTGAAGACAGTATCGAAGTCCGGAGCGTGCGAACCGACGAGTGCGGTCGCTGTCATGGCGAGAAACATCTGTGCGTCGCCGGACACTTCCGGGCTGAGCGTCGCTAGGGCACTTAAGCCGAGCCCCATCCCAATGTGAGTAGCAGTATCCAATGTGCTTCAGCACCTCCATAAATGAAAACGGCGTTAACTGATCCATTACATCATACAATATTTTTAAAATGAGGGGAAACAAAATGCTTGATCTTGATAAATTGTTCACAAATTATAATGTTCATGAATTTAACATAAACTTAGTGACATGGTTCAACCGTGAGAAACGGGATTTGCCGTGGCGACATGGAAAAAATCCGTACCGGGTTTGGGTGAGCGAGGTCATGCTACAACAGACGCGCGTCGATACGGTCATCCCTTACTATAACCGGTTCATGGAACGCTTCCCAACAATCGAAGACTTAGCGGCAGCCGAGTCCGAAGAAGTCGTCAAGTATTGGGAAGGACTCGGTTACTATTCTCGTGTCCGCAACCTCCATACAGCGGTCAAAGAAGTGGTCGCCGTCTATGACGGCATCGTCCCAGAGGAGAAGGAACGGTTTGAGAAGTTGAAAGGGGTCGGTCCGTATACGACCGGGGCGGTGCTTTCCATCGCTTACAATCAACCGGAACCGGCCGTCGACGGAAACGTCATGCGCGTCATGTCCCGTCAATTCGGGATTTACGATGATATCGCTCTTCCCAAGACACGGAAACGGTTCGAACAAGTCGTACGGCGGCTTATGGACCCAAGTCATGCCTCTGATTTCAACGAAGGCGTCATGGAACTCGGAGCGACGGTATGCACGCCGAAAAATCCGATGTGTTCGCTCTGTCCGGTCCAAGATCACTGTTATGCCTATACCCATAACGTCCAAGATGAACTCCCAGTCAAAACGAAAAAAGGGGCGGCCCGCATCGAGATGTATGATGCGCTCCTTTGCCGCCGTGATGGACGGACCGCTTACGTGAAGCGACCTGATACCGGTCTTCTGGCAGGAATGTGGCAATATCCGCTTACGGAGCGTGGAACGGGGGAACAGTTTAACGGAACCTACGTTGGACAAGTGAAGCACGTGTTTTCACACATCGTCTGGTATCTCGATCTGTACGAGGTCGAGACGTTGCCAGAAGGTGACTGGGTGTGGCTCGATGAAAGTGGGCGCGATGTGGTGAGCGTGTCGGTCGCCCAACAAAAATTAGAACAGATGGCAGGTGCGAGGGATGAGACAGTTTAACGTACGGACAGCGTTCGACGCGTCACCCGAGACGCTTTGGACGTTGCTTCAAGACGCGTCTTTGTTGGCAGAGTTGACTTCGTTTCCACAAGTGACGCTTCTCGGGGACGGGGCAACAGTGGAAGGGAATGAGGTACGGCTCCGTGTTGGAATCGGTCCGGTTGCACTTCCGTGGCATAGCGCCATCACGTTGACCGGCTCTCAGGCATTTTGTGATCAAGGTGTGAAATTGCCGTTCCCGTTCAGACGTTTTTGCCACGTTCATCGCGTAGAAATGGAGTCCGGACAGGCCGTCATGGTCGACGAAGTCACATTCGACAGTTACGTGCCGTCTGTGCTCGTCGAATACTTTGTGCTACGTCCGATGTTCAAAGCACGTGCCGCCGCATTCCAAAACATACTAAATTCGTGAAAATAAGAGATTTCCTTTTTCATTGGTTCTGAAAGTCGCTATAATTAAATATGAGAATTGTATAGCATCATAGCGGAAAGGAGGAGCTTATGAGCTTATTTCCCAAAGCAGGTAGCAAGATCGAGATACAGAGCTACAAGCACAACGGAACTTTGCATCGCGTTTGGGAAGAAACGCTCGTCCTTCAGTCGTCAAAAACGGATATGATCGGATTCAATGACCGCATCATGGTCAGTGAGTCAGACGGTCGGCAATGGAGAACGCGAGAGCCGGCAATTTGCTACTTTTCATCTGATTTTTGGTTCAATGTCATCTGTATGATTCGCGAAGATGGGATTTACTATTACTGTAATCTAGGTTCGCCGACAACGTTCGATGGGACAGAAAGAGCCATCAAGTACATCGATTACGATTTAGATATCAAGGTGTTCCCGGATATGTCGTACACGATTTTAGATGAGGATGAATACGAGCGGCATCGTCGCGAGATGAATTATCCGAAAGCGATTGATCGAATCTTGAAGCAGAACGTTCAAGAACTTATCAACTGGATTCGAGGACGGAAAGGGCCGTTCAACCCAACATTCGTCGATGAATGGTATCGCGAATACGAAGCACGTTACCGGAGATGATGACTCATCTCCGCTTTTTTTCTTGAAGGAGGAACTATGGGTAGTATTAAACGTTATTTGCAATTTGTTAAGCCGTACAAGAAACAGATTGCGCTCACCATCTTCGTCGGAATCTTGAAATTTTCGATTCCGCTCGGATTACCGTTACTTTATCGATATGTCATCGATAGCTATTTGACAGACCCGGACCCGGCGGCTGATTACACGGAGCTCGTCTGGCTGTTCAGCATCATCTTCTTCATCTTTCTCGTCTTGAAACCGCCGATTGAATATATACGTCAATACTTGGCACAGTGGGCGGCGACACGGATTTTGTTTGACGTGCGGAACCGTTTGTTCGACCACGTGCAAAAATTATCACTTCGTTATTATTCGAACAACAAGACAGGTCAAATCATTTCGCGCATCATCAACGACGTCGAACAGACGAAAGACTTCGTCATTACCGGCCTCATGAACATCTGGCTCGATATGGTGACGATCCTGATCGCCATTGCCATCATGTATACGATCGATCCGCAACTGACGCTCATCGCCATCTTGCCGCTCCCGTTCTATGCGATTGCCGTCCGTTACTTTTACGGCCGCCTGCGTCGTTTGACACGTGAACGTTCAGCGGCGCTCGCTGATCTTCAAGGTCATTTGACGGAACGAGTCAATGGGATGGCCGTCATCCGTAGCTTCGCGCTTGAACCGTATGAGAACAAGGCGTTCGAAGAGCAAAACGGCGGCTTCTTGAAAGCGGCGCTCCGTCATACGGGATGGAACGCGAAAACGTACGTCGTCGTCTCGACGATCACCGACATCGCCCCGATCCTCATTTTCACGACGGCGTCATGGCTCGTCTTGCAAGGGGACGTATCACTCGGGACGCTCGTCGCTTTCATCGCCTACATCGACCGTCTCTATGCACCGCTCGGACGGCTCGTCAACTCGGCGACGACGCTCACACAATCGGTCGCGTCGATGGACCGGGTGTTCGAATTTCTCGATGAACCATATGACATCGAAGAGAAACGCCAAGCGTTCGTTCCGGTCCAAACGGCCGGAAACATCGAGCTCAATCGTGTCAGCTTCGCTTATGAGAAGGACGGCACTCGCGCGTTGCATGACGTGAGTTTACACATCCGTTCCGGGGAACGGGTCGCCTTCGTCGGCATGTCCGGCGGCGGGAAATCGACGCTCGTCAGTTTGATTCCGCGCTTCTATGACGTAACGGACGGTAGCATTAAGATCGACGGTGTCGACGTGCGCGACTTCAAGCTGCGCGCGCTCCGCGATCAAATCGGCATGGTCATGCAAGATTCGGTGCTGTTCAGTGAGTCGGTCGCGATGAACATTCGGATGGGGAATCCGGAGGCGTCAGACGAGGACGTCATCGCTGCAGCGAAAGCAGCCAACGCCCATGAGTTCATCTCGAACTTGCCGAACGGGTACGACACACCGGTCGGTGAGAAAGGGGTCAAACTGTCAGGGGGACAAAAACAACGTCTCGCCATCGCCCGCGTGTTCTTGAAACATCCGCCGATCATCATCCTCGATGAGGCGACGAGTGCGCTCGACCTCGAGAGTGAGGCGATGATTCAAGATTCGCTCGCACGCCTGACGAAAGGACGGACGACGTTAATCGTCGCCCACCGTCTCTCGACGATCACGGACGCAGACAAGATCGTCGTCGTCGACAACGGACGAATCATGGAAACCGGGACGCATGAAGAATTGATGCGCCACCGGGGTGCGTATTACGACCTGTATATGATTCAAGATTTAGCTGTCGTCGAATGAGGCTTCGAGTTCAACTCGAAGTCTTTTTTTGTTTCCCAAATGAGGTAGACGGGAATGAGGAAACGACATGAACAAAGGGGGATGATGCTATGCATAACGGGGATGGATTGATCACGGTGAAGCCGCTCAGTGACGGTTTGGAACTGTCATGGTCGCTTGAAGGGGAAGTGACGGTGACGCGGAACGGCATCGATGTCTTCAACGGGTCGGTCAATCATTATGTCGACCGTGACACGAAGGTCGGGGAACAAGTCGCTTATCGCATCACGAACGCGGCTGGGGAAGAGGCGAAGCTGTACACGGCGGCGGTCAATCCGGAAGATGAGTTATATTGGAACCGCCATTTGACGGCGGCGGTCGTGTCGCAAGCGGGGACGTACTTGCAGTGGGACCCGATTCCTGACGTCGAGACGTATGCGATTTATCGCCGAGGGCGTCGTATTGCGGAAGTCGTCGGTACCGGGTACATCGATGAGACGCCGCTAGAGGCGCCGACCGCATACGAGGTACGGGCGTTGCGTCCCGTCAAATACGATCAAAAACCAGGCACCCGACTCATTCATGCCGTCGGCAAAGCGATGTCGCTTGCCAAAGAGTTCACTACGGATACACGCCGAAACCAAGAGCTGTACATCATGTATTTCCTTGTCAGTCCGCATCGTCCGGAGACGGCAACGGTTGACGAGATTCAGCTCCGTGTACAGACGTTCATTCGGCCCCCGCGTTTGAAGAATCCAAACTTGCTGTCGCCACATCCGTATTTCGAGGGGGACGGTCGCCCTTACAACGTCCATGCGCCTGAATATCGGACACGGACGGAAGTGAAAGTGGAAGGGCTAGCTGACATTCCGATCGTCTCCATCAAAAAGGATGCCGGTGTCACGCGTGCGTTCAATGCGAGGCATCAACTGACGGGAGAGGACGTCGCCTCGGTCGATCAAGTGTACCTCGAAGACGTTGACATCGAGCCGAACGAGGTGAGTTACCGCCTGCAACACTCGGTCGGCAATCCACTCGTCATCGCGCCGGACATCAAATACACGATCGTGGCGCATCTTAAAAATCAGCCGACGTTCAAGCTGTCCGGGACGCATACGCAGTCCCCGCACCATGAAGTGTACCTCCGCGTCGGGGAAGCACCGTGGACGACGATCCACCGAGCCGATGACCTTGGCGTTAGTTTCATGGCACAACCGATGCCGGATTGCCATTGGACGTATTTAACGTGTATGGACTGAAAAAACTGTCGACTCATGGAGGAGGGCACTGAAAAACCTCCGCTCTATCCGAGCGTGAAAAGAAAAAAGGGGGATTGAACCGACTCACGTCGAGACAATCCCCCTTTTTTCTTGCCCTCATCCTGTATTTTCTTTTCGAAGGGCAATGATTCGCTCAGGTTGACCGCGATGATTGCCATCACGCCCTGTAACGTCATGCCTTTCAGATCTGAAGTCTTGTTGCGCGCCAGACCTTTCGGGTTCTTCAGTTGACTATTTTTCGCCTCGATGGCGAAGCGCTTGCGGCGATAGTCCTTGAACTCATCCGTCTGCTCATAGTCGAGTTGGTCGCTGTGTTGCAGTCAGTATAGTCCGAAATGCCAAACGCGTACAGCGCCGCCCGAGGGCACGCCGACTCCCGGGGAATCAGCGGGCAAGGCGAGACCCAGCAGCGACGACGTCGCGATGCGGCTCGACGCCCGCCCCCAGGAAAGCGGCGTGCCGGACAGGGCGGCTGAAGGGCAATGAAAACAGAGGAGCGCCATCCCTTCCGGGACAACGCTCCTCTGTTCAAAAACATTTGAAGTTTTTCAGTGCCCTCCTCATGGAGTCGGCGGCTTTTGTTGGTCGAGAAATCGGCTGCGTTCTTCCGGTGTGGGCAGTTTGCACGTCTCTTTCTTTCCGAACCATTGATAGCGGTTCTTTGCAATGACATCATACCCGAGGTCGCGTAACGGCTTTGGAATCAAGCGGACGAAACGTAGCCAGCGCCATGATCCGTCTAACCCTTCGGCAATCCGGACCGCCGCATCAGATTTGAGATAAGGCACCCCGTCTTTGATCAACACAATGCTGTCGACCGTGTCAGGGATGCGATGGCGTTCGCGCAACATCTTCCCGGTATCTGCTTGCAGCGATGCGAAATGGAAGTTCCCTTTCGGATCGCGATTCAAAATGAATTGGACACTCGCATCACAAAAGTTGCAGTCCCCGTCGAACAGAACGATAGCTGGCATGACAATCGCCTCCTTCTCTCTTGCTAGTTACCGCTCAAGCGAAAGTTCAAACGTCATGCCGCCAGTTTCCGGACCGATTCCATCTTATAGAGGGAGACGTAATACAAGTACCCCCCTAAGGCACCGAAGGCGAAGATGTACCCGCTCATGAGGACGGGACCGATGAACGCACCGACGACGATGCCGGCAGCGGCCACAAGTTTTGCCCCGTGAAACGTCAATCCCCCGAAAGCCAAGTACGAAGCGCGCCGTTCCGGGTCGAGCAAATCGACTTGCTTCACTTGTCGAATCGGAGAATAGAGCAACTCGCCGAGTGTGAAAACGATGGCGAGGACGGCCAAGACGAAGAATGAGTTCATCGACGTGATGGCCGCGAACGCGGTGACGTATAATGCAAGACCGATAAAGAACACATGTTTCTCGCGGAAGCGTTTGACGAAGGCGGTGACGGCGAACGTGATGGCGACGACGAGGAGCGTGTTCTCGAGTTGCATGAACGCCATCATGCGGACGCCATCAAACGGGACACCTGCAATCAATCGTTCCTGAAACGTCTCGGCCAGATGGACACCGATATAGTTCGCCATGTGAAACTCGGTCGAGAAGACGAGCATGCTGCCGAGGACGAACAGCATCCAACGACGATCGGCCAAGGCGATGCGATAGTTTTGGATGACCCCGACGATTGGGTTCGCCGGCGTGGAGCGGTTGCCGGCATACGAATCGACGAGAAAACGTTGTAACACGATTGTCGTGATCAGCAAGACGAGCGTCATCCCGACGAATAAGGCGAAGCGGTGATCGCGATAGAACAACCCACCGAGCATGACCCCGCCGGCGATGGCCAAGTTGACGAGCCAATAGTCATACACATAGATCGCTTTTCGATTCGATTCTTCCATCGAGTCGATGACGATCGCCTCGAGCGCTGGATAGTTCAATCCGTTTGAAATCGCATGACCGAAGTAAAGGACGGCGACGGCGAGCGCCCAGTTGTTCGACGGGTGAATCGCGACCGTCATGCCGATGAAGCATAGAATTTGAACGACTTGCCCGATTTGCAAGACGTGTTTTCGATTGAAGCGGTCCGAGAAGTACCCACCAAACAAGCCGGTGACGTACCCGACGATGACGAAAGACGTCATGATGAGCCCGGCTGCGATTTTACCGAGTTCTGCAGAAAAGTATAAAGCCATAAATGGAAAGATCGCCGAACCGACGATGCGAATGAAAAAGCCGCAGACGAGTCGGAGTCGGACGTTCGTAGGAAAATCTTTAAATTTCATGTGAGCACCTCCTTGCACCTACTTTAAACGTGGACTACACTTGGAAAAAAGAGACAAATAAAGTGGGGATGTCCACTTTTAAAAGGGGGAGTCCGATGAATCCGAAGCTTGTCGCCATTTATCGCTCCGCACTCGAGCGGGATCGGCAAGACGTGACGTTACGAGAAGCGGTCAGCGCCACGGGGTATAGTGAAAAGCAAATCAAGCGGGATATTAAAGTGTGGGCGCAGGCCGGGTGGGTCGTATATCGGCCGGGCCAAGGAAGGGGACATGAGTCCATCATTCAGTTCGTGCCGTCGTTTGGTCAGAAGTTGACGGAATGGGTGGAAGCTTCGTTCGTCCGCCTCACGATGGCCGAGGCGGCGAAATGGCTGGAATGGGAGTGGCCGCCGTTATTACGTGAAAAGATTCAGGCGCACATCTGGGGGCGCTTCGGTTTCGAACAGACGGAAGAGGACCGTTTCATCTTCCCGCGAACGAGAGCGCTCGCCTCGCTCGACCCGCTCGACATCCACATCGCGATGGAGGCGTCGCTCGCTCGTCATTTGTTCGATCGTTTGTTCGAATGGGACGGGGCGATTATCCGACCATCGCTCGCCCATCATATAGAAACGACACGTTTCGGCTTTCGCTTATATATCCGGAAAGGAGTGATGTTCCATAACGGGATGTCGCTCTCGGCGAACGATATCGTCTACTCACTCAACCGGTTGTTGCGATATGGCAAACAACGGTGGTTGTTCGCTCCGATTGAGCGCGTCGACTCCCCTGCTCCTTATGTCGTCGACATCCATACAACGGCGCATCGCGGTTACGTCGAGCGACTCTTGTCCCAGACGCCCGCTTCGATTTCGTATAAAGGGTTTGAAGGAACGGTTGGGACAGGACCGTTCAAACTCGAACGTGTGTCCGAAGACGTCACGCGTTTCCGAGCGTTCGATCGCGGCTTGCGTCCTCGGCCTTCGTTAGATGTCGTCGAGTTCGTGACGTTCTCGGAGGTGGACCATGCAGAATGGAGCATGCGTGACGACCATCGCCTCGTGAAATGGATCGCCGAAGCAGGAGCTCGTTACGCCGTTTTCAACATGAGACATTCTTGGTTGAAAGACGCACCGGACGTTCGGCGAGCGATTCTCCATACGATTGATAAGGCGGCACTCGTCGCACTAGGCGGGGAGCGGCATCAAGTCGCCCACGGATTTTTTCCGGAAGCGAGTCTAGAAGTGGAACGAGAAGCGGGAGGCCGCGTCGATGCACGTCCGATTCGTCTCTTGCATTTGCCTTACGCGACGGCGACGGAAGACGCCATGTTACTCGCACGGCAATTGACGACCGCAGGTTTCACGGTGGAAATCGACGTCTATACGCTGTCAGCTTTGTTCGAGGAAGAGACGCTCCGGCGCGCCGACATCATCCTTTGTGGCGAGATGATGAATGAAGATCTCGACTTGGCGTTTCTGGCGTTCATGACGAGCGAGTTATCGCTTGTCGGAAAGTTGCTCTGCGGAGACGCGACGCTCCGGAACATGATGGATCGGTATCATCAAATCGATTTGGACGTCTGGCCGAGTCTCCATCGTGAAGTCGAACGTTATGTGACCGAACAGGCGTATGTCGTCCCGCTCTATCATGTGGCGCGTGAAAGACGATTCCCGAGCTTTCTCGGCGATGTGCCGATCGACATATTTGGTCATCCGCGCTACGAGCAGCTTTGGATTCGACCATCCCTTTAAAAAAAACGGAGATGCCGCGGCATCTCCGTTTACTTACAATTGAGAGAACGCGCGGTTGACCGCGGCGATCGTCTCGTCGATATCTTGTTCCGTATGTTCCGTCGTCAAGAACCAGGCCTCGTATTTTGAAGGGGCCAGGTTGACGCCGTTCTCAAGCATGAGCTTGAAGAAGCGGCCGAACACTTCACCGTCCGACTTTTCCGCACCGTCGTAGTCGGTGACGATTTCGTCTGTGAAGTAGACCGTGAGCGCTCCTTTCAATCGGTTGAGGGTGATCGTCACACCATGAGTTCGGGCAGCCTCGCGAATCCCGGTTTCAAGACGCGCTCCGAGGGCATCGAGCGTCTCATAGACACCCGGTTGCTCCAGCACTTCAAGGCAGGCAATCCCGGTCGCCATCGAAGCAGGGTTTCCGGCCATCGTCCCGGCTTGGTATGCAGGGCCGAGCGGCGCGACGGTCTCCATGATTTCAGCTTTCCCGCCGTAAGCACCGATCGGCAATCCGCCACCGATCACTTTTCCGAGTGCCGTCATGTCTGGCTCGATGCCGTACACTTGTTGCGCGCTACCGTAAGTGAAGCGGAACGCTGTGATGACCTCATCATAGATGACGAGGGCGCCATGTTCATGGGTGATGTCGTTGACGGCTTGGAGGAAACCTGGTTTCGGTTCCACGATGCCGAAGTTTCCGACGATTGGCTCGACGAGGACGCAAGCGACTTGTTCGCCCCATTCGTTCATCATGTCACGGAAAGCGTCGACATCGTTGAACGGGACGGTGATGACTTCTTTGGCGGTCGCACGTGTGACACCGGCAGAATCTGGTGAGCCGAGTGTCGCCGGACCGCTTCCTGCGGCGATGAGCATCAAGTCTGAGTGGCCGTGATAGCAGCCGCTGAACTTGACGACGAGTTCGCGTCCAGTGTAAGCGCGGGCAACGCGTATGGTCGTCATGACGGCTTCCGTCCCGGAATTGGTGAAGCGGACTTTATCCATCGATGGGATGGCAGCTTTCAGTTTCTTGGCGAACTCGACTTCGAGCGCATGAGGGGTCCCGTAAAGGAGTCCTTTCGCCGACGCGGTCATCAACGCGTTATGGATGTGTGGATGCGCATGTCCTGTGATGATTGGGCCATAAGCAGCCAAATAGTCAATGTAACGATTGCCGTCGACATCATAGAAATAAGCACCTTCGCCACGGTCCATGTAGACCGGGGCTCCGCCGCCAACTGCCTTGAATGAGCGCGATGGGCTATTGACGCCGCCGACGATATGGGTCAGCGCGTCTTGGTACAACACGTCTGATTTTTCACGAGTAGGTGATGTGGACATATGTATTGCCTCCTTTTACAAATTCGCACTTATTGTATCATAGCCGTCAACCGCTTAAGCTCAACGTTTGACGAAGGGTTTAGAAATCAGTACACTATTTATAAAGATTACTATGTAAGAAATAGGTTAATTCTAACTAACATTTCGCATGAATTCTAATAGAAGAAATGAGGGATTGCCGTGGGAAGCGAGATGCTTGACCATGCTGTTCAGTCGCTCCGAGAACATGGAGTCAGAATGACGCCTCAGCGCCAGGCCATTTTGGAGTACCTCGTCACGGAGCATAGTCATCCGACGGCGGATGACATTTATAAGGCGCTTTCGGATCGATTTCCGAATATGAGCGTCGCCACTGTGTACAACAACTTGCGCGTCTTTAAAGACATCGGACTCGTCCAAGAGATGAATTACGGAGACGCCTCGAGCCGGTTTGATTTTGTCACGTCCCGCCACTATCACATCATTTGTGACACGTGCGGTAAAGTCGTCGACTTCAATTACCCGGTGCTTGACGAAATTGAAGCGGTCGCTTCTCAGTTGACCGGCTTTAAAGTCGATCGTCACCGTCTTGAAGTATACGGAACGTGCCCGACGTGCCAGTCGGAACAAACGCATACGCACTAAAAAACACATCCTTGCGAGGGATGTGTTTTTTAGTCTTGAGGCTGGGATTGACGTTTATTATATTTTTCGTCGAACTCTTTACCTTCGAGTGATCGGTCAATCGTGAGCGGTTCATCGCAATGCATACATAAATCAACACGACCGAGCATCTTCGTCTCTTTCTCGCAGTTAGGGCACGTGACGATGATCGCTTTCGTCGAAGCCATTCCAATGATGAAGTAAAGTGCTGAACTTGATAACACCATCAAGAAACCGAGCAACATGAATATAATCATCAGCCAGGTGATACTTTTAGCGAGCAGTCCTAGATACATGACCCCGATGCCGCCAAAAATGAGCAGTAACGCCACGTTACGGGCGCGGTTGATTTTATTCCCCCGTTTTTTCATCTTGTAATCCCTCCATGTCTGTCTTTACTATATCTTATCTATAGAGTGGTGAGAAGTTCACGTCCTCATTGGCAGGAGAATTTTATAAAGAAGGCGAATCATTTTCGTAGCAGACCAGATTTTCAGGTGAACCGGGTGTTCACAAATAGAAAGAAGGGATCAAGGTGACAATGGAGTATGCGACTCGGACAATTTATTCAGAATATGCAGCCTTGAAAACAACGCTCGGCATTATCGAAGTGAAGAAAAAACGACCACGAGATCCGTTGACCGATCAATCCGATCGGCTGTTGATTGTGATTGAAGCCAAAGTCGACCCATTTTGGACAGTCAAACACTATCAAATCGGGCAAGAGAAAATCGTCCTTCACCTCGTCAGTGATTCGATGATGGACCGTTGGATTTTGATGAATGAGAACCGACGGGCGATCCACTGGATTGAAGACGGAATGGTTTTATTCGAACGTAATGAATTTTTATTGGACCTTAGGCAGCGATTGCGTAACTTTTCGAATGAAGAGCAACGTCTGCAGCTCTCGCTCTCCTTTGCGAAACTATTGAGACGATTCGAGGATGGACGCGGTTTGTTTTTGGAAGGCGAATACCAAGATGCTTTTACACAAATTCATCACGCGTTGACGCACTTGGCACGCCTATCGATTTTAGAGGCGGGAATCCATCCGGAGATCATTTTATGGAAGCAAGTACGTAAACTTGATTTAGAAGTGTACAAACTCCACGAAGAATTAGTGAGTGGAGGCGAGTCGCTTGAACAACGAATCCACCTCGTCATCATCGGTATGGAACACTTGATTCAATCGAAAGTGTTGCCGGGGACGTTATTGTTATTGCAAGCCATGCAACAACGAGAAGAACCGTGGCCGTTCTCGGAACTGATGGAGCATCCGGACTTGCAGGAGCTTCGCGTCGATTTGGGGAGCATCATCAGTTTCCTTGTACGCAAAGGATACGTTCGCGCAGTGGCGAGGCCGACAAAAGGCGTCGGCGTCGAAGCGATTGCCTACGAAATCTCATAGAACAATTAGAAATGGAGATAGTAAGATAGATGAAAATCTCGAAGTTTTTGTTAGGCAGTTTTTTTATTATACTTGTGGCCGGTGTTTTAACGTTCGTGACCGCGATATTTACGATGGGGAATCCGATTGAAGGTGGCCGGCCGATTATTTGGACGATTTGGTATGTGGCCGCTTTTCTAATTTTTATGATGGCGCTATATGATTTTTCAACACTTTCGAAAACTCGTACCAAGCGTGTCGCATTGATTGGGACGATCATCGGTGTCGTGCTCTTTAGTTCTGTGAAAGGGTACTACGTTTATACAGCGGGGCTTCGAATCGATGAACGGGGTGTCGAGTTGCTCGATTATAAACCGTTCCAGCCGGAATCTGATGTGGCAAAACTCGATGCTCCGGCCTCGTTTACAATTGGAGCGGACATTCCACGCCTTGATGGGGCGACTGCGCTTTATCCGCTTTACGCTGCTTTTGTCGAGGCGACTTATCCGTCAGGGAACTATGACCCGTATCGTCCTGATGCCAGTCGAGTCGTTTCGACGACAACAGGTGAAGCATACGATCGATTGATCTACGGACAAGCGGATATCATATTCGTGGCCGGTCCGTCAGATCGCCAAATCGCTGCGGCCGAGCGTCAGGACGTCAAGTTTAAGATGACACCGATCGGGCGCGAAGCGTTCATCTTCTTCGTGCATGAAGATAATCCCGTCGATTCGCTTGGATTAGATGAGATTCAGCAAATCTATGCGGGGGATATCCGTAATTGGAAAGAGGTCGGTGGAAAAGATGATTCGATTCGTGCTTTCCAACGGCCAGAAGGAAGCGGGAGTCAGACTGCCTTGCAGCGGATGATGGGTGAAAAAGAGTTGATGGACGCCCTGGTCGAGGATGTCCCGGAAGGTATGGGCGGCATCATCGAGCAGACGGCAGCCTATAAAAACCATAAAAATGCGATCGGTTTCTCGTTCCGCTACTATGCGTCTGACATGATTAAAGAGCATGATATTAAGTTGCTTCAAGTGAACGGGGTCGCGCCTACAGTTGAAACGATTGCTGATGGTACATATCCGATTACCTCTGAGTTCTATGCGATTACGACAGAGGAACGTTACGAACAATACAAACCTTTCCTCGAGTGGATGACTTCAGAAGAAGGCCAAACTCTCGTCGAACGGACGGGTTATGTTCCACTTGCGAAAGACTGATTGGTTGGGCCTCATTAGACGAGGCTCAACTTTTTTTAATTATTTGCGATAATTCTATTGACGATGTGGGAAATAGAGATTATAGTTATAAACGTTGTCACGACAAAAGATTATTTCAGTAAAACAATTTGTGAAAAAAGTTGTTGACGCGGAGATAACCGACGTGATAAATTAATTGAGTCGCCACTGAGCGATAGACGAACTTTGAAAACTGAACGATGAGGCAAAAAAAGTTTTACAAGTTTTGATTGAAGCGCAAGCTTCGTCATTTTCAAG